>JAOUGF010000326.1 GCA_029857925.1 Gammaproteobacteria bacterium | reverse complement strand
GACGCGACCGACAACGGCGTAACGCTCAGTGCCCCGCTTGCGCCCAACATCAATCACCGCGAGACTGTTTTCGGGGGTAGCGCGTCTGCGGTCGCGATCTTGGCCGCGTGGACGTTGCTCCATGTGCGGCTTACCAACGCCGATATCCGCAGTCGCGTGGTGATACAGCGCAATACTATGAACTATGATCTTCCCATCACCGGCACATTTTCGGCGACGGCCCGCCTGCCCGAGGACGCCCAATGGGAAAATTTCCTGAAAATGTTAATGCGAAAAGGTCGCGCGCGTATCACGATTTCAGTAACTCTGCATTGCGGCCAAGAAACGGTCGGTCGCCTGACGGGTGAATTCGTCGCACTCGGCAACCTCGCGCAATAACCGCCGAAAACCTATACGCAGGTCGTTCTTCACAGTGCATTTTTCAATTCAACAACAGGTAATCACAACACCATGGCCTCCAACGCAACCATTTTTAAAGCGTCGATACAAATCGCGGACATAGACAGAAACTATTATCACGACCATGCGTTGACGCTTGCGCGCCACCCCTCGGAAACCGACGAACGCATGATGGTGCGGTTGCTCGCGTTCGTCCGACACGCCGATGACGCATTGGTGTTTGGGCGCGGCATCGGTGGTGAAGACGAACCCGACCTGTGGCAAAAGGATTTAACCGGAAACATTGAACTATGGATAGACGTCGGGCAACCGGATGAAAAAGACTTGCGCAGGGCCTGCGGCAGAGCCAAGCAGGTATACGTCTACACCTATGGTAGTCGCGGTGCCGACGTGTGGTGGACAAAAAATCAAGACAAACTCAAGCGCCTAACCAATCTCAACGTGGTTAATGTACCGCCGCAAGCAAGCGACGCTTTAAGCAAACTCGCGCAGCGCTCGATGCGTTTACAATGCACACTACAGGAAGGTCAAATAGATTTATCGGACGATGACCACACCGTACTAATTGATGTTGTGGAATTGCAGCAAGCGACTGCATCACGCCGTTGACAGCGGCGGTTATTCGATCGCACGGCGACCCGTCGCAAACCTGAGAAATTTTAGCGCGATATCGAAGCCACGCTGGATCACTATTTTAAACACCAATCGCTTGCGGTAAAAAACTACGACCCGCACTGCGACTGAAAACTGCGTTTGACTGCGGCCAATTCGCTCGCACGTTGATTGTCGTCCATGTAAATACGCTCGCCTTTTTCATTCACATCATAAACGGGCCTGGGGGTTTCCAAAATAATGATGCGCTTGCGCAATTGCGTACACTGGCGATACTTTTCTTCCTGCTGCTGTTGCTCCGCCGCTTTTTGTTGGCGTTGCGCTTCCTCTGCGGCGTTTTGTTCGGAAAATTGCTTACGGTAGTTTTGCTCTTGTTCCTGCCAGGTACGTATCGGTGCATCATTTCGCCCGGCAACACCTTTACCCCCCGTATCCATCGGCACTTCCACCGCTTTGCCACCGCGAGGCGGCGGCGTCTCCGTAAACTGCGTAACGCCCTGCTCGTCCACCCACTTATACACGGCCGCGTGACCGGTTGACGCCTGACCTATAATCACGCTCATTAAAACAAAAAATCTAAACATAGGTACGTCCGCCAAAATGACTAAAACCTTACTCACTATGCGCAACCTCGCTGCAGCGTGACAACACCATTTTTCAGGGTTGATCCGGCACCCTCACCGAAGGTAAGCGCAATAAAATCATACTACTCAGGGCTGTATCGGCGAATACCGGCAATAATTTAACAATATAGATGTGGTTAGTAACCGACCGAAGGGGCGCAGCTGCGGACGATGAGGGTGATCCCCCCAAAAAAAACCCCGCACTGAGGCGGGGCAAAGGGAAGATCGTCAACTGGAACGCTATTAGAAGGGCAAGCCGTGACTTTGACCACCCATAAACATCAACAATGGGATAGACAACACTGTGTTGGTACGCGATGCGAGGAAGGCTACACGGGCGGCCTTGGCCTTCGTCGCGTCGTCGGCAGGTACTATGCCGAGTATTTTCTTCTGATTGGGCCAGATTAATACCCACACGTTAAATAACATGATCGTGCCCAACCAGGCGCCAAAGCCAATGTTGATCGCTGGGGCTTGCAGCGTAAAGGCGCTCACTAACTGACCGTTACTGCCTAAATACGCGACGCCGGATAGCCACGTGACCACGGCTGCCCAACGGAACCACAACAACGCGCGAGGGGCGATGTGCTTAGTAATACCCGCCGCCGTACCGTCGGCACGCGCCGCAGCCACGCCGGGGGTTTGCACGAAATTAAAATAATACAGTAATCCTATCCAGGTAATACCCGAAAGGAAATGCAACCAACGATCTAACGCTAAAAATTCCATGGTCATCCTCGTACTTGAAAAAAGTTTGCCGCGCCTAACTTAGGCACCCATCATGGCCTTCGCCACGAACGCCAACACAATGGCCAATACCACACCACTGATGATGGTACCGCTAATAGAGTCTAGGGGGGTTTTCATCATTTTCCTCACAGAATCAAATGTGTAACAATCCTTACTAATCTAGTTTGGTATTCTAATCGAGAACAAAATAAGACTCAATCACAGAAATTTTAATGCTTTTATAAATTTTTTGCGTTAGGCCCAGCGGCACACGCAAAATATGTCGGCACGCCGCGCCCTATTCCAATGTACAAAATACGGATATACTGGTCGCTGCTATTGTTCAACGTTTGCGTATTATAGGCCAGTCAATGACCAAAGTTGCAATCTGCGCGCTAGCGAACCCACAGGCCGCAATGGCCTGGGCCATGCGCTTCGACTTGCCTATCATTGCGCCTGACGCAGCGTATGATTGGTGTCTATTTTTTACCGATGAACGCGTCGAACTACGTCAGTCCGGCGATCAAACGACGTTACCGGTCTACGTTGACTTTATCGGGGGTCGATTGGGTTATCGCCGTGCCCAAGGGGGGGGCGTGCGTCAACCCTTGGCCCGCGCGATGGGCATCAAAGGCACCGCGCGGCCGCATGTCTTAGATTGTACTGCGGGTTTAGGACGCGATGCGATGGTGCTTGCGAACCTCGGCTGCACGGTAACGATGATTGAGCGTTCACCGATCATCGCCGCATTGTTGGATGACGGCTTGCGCCGCGCGCTCGCAAATCCAAGCACCCTAGAATTCGCCGCGCGCATGTCACTGTACGCGGGCTGCGAGGCGATCGACATCATGCGCAATTTGGCACCGGAGCATCGCCCCGACGTGGTGTACCTCGATCCGATGTATCCGCATCGCGAAAAAAGCGCTTTAGTGAAAAAAGAAATGCGCGCGATACGCGCAGTGGTAGGTGACGATCAGGATGCCGCACAGACATTGACGTGGGCATTGCGCGTTGCACGCACGAGGGTGGTGGTCAAACGCCCGAAAGGTGCACCCTATATCGGTGACGCCCCACCCCTGGCCTACATCCAAAGCGATAGCACCCGTTATGATATTTTCTTTGGCGCGCAATTAACCTCGACATAAAAAAACGCCCACATCGGTGGGCGTTTTTCGACGAC
>JAOUGF010000325.1 GCA_029857925.1 Gammaproteobacteria bacterium | reverse complement strand
TCTATCATGCCCTTGCCTTTGAGGTATTGGAAATGACCATCGACAAAGGCCAGCATGAACATTTTACGCGTCTCCACGAGGATCTCGCGTTCGATTTTGCCGGTGTTGCCAGCGCTGTCGGCGACATTCACACGCACTCGATTCTTACCTTCATGCAAATCAACCGGCACCGCGAACTGTCCCTGCGCATCCACTATGATTTGCTGCTCATTGACCATCACCACGTTACCGATCGTAGTGTTACCGCTCAGCAAATATTTCCCGGCGGAAACCGTCGCGGAGGGCGCGGGCAAACCCACCTCCAGGTTCGGTACGGGCGGATCGACAATAAAGGGCGCGCCCGCCGCGTCCTGGGTGCGCGCGTCGATAAACAGATTCATATAACGTGTCTGCGCCTGCAGATTAATCGCTTTAATCGCGAACACGTTTTTACCCGCCGTCAAATTCAATTGGTAGATAAACTTACCTTCTTTATCGGTGGTGATCTGCACTTCATTGATTAGCATTTTTACGCCGGGCTCGGTTTGCCCGACCAACACATACTGGGCGATCGTCGCCTTGCTGGTCTCCGGCACGAATTCCGTCGCCGACAACGTGACCGGCCCGCTGGACTCGCCGTATTCAAGTTCGAAGGTCTTGTCGGTGTTCACAATGCCGATGCGCGGTATCGTAAACTGCGCGGCGATGACGGCGCCTTGTTCATCCATCATTTCGATATCCAATTTATTATCCGCGCCCAAATTGTAGACTGTCGTAAAGCGACCGTTTTCGTCCAATGCGATAGCGCGGCCTTTGATCTTGACTGCGGGCGTCTGGCGGAACTGATCCAATAATTCCGTTTTGCGCACGTAATCCCGCGTCAACACTTTGATTTCGACGCGACGATTTTTTTCGCGGCCTTCCGCCGTCGCATTGTCGGCCACCGGCACCGTATCGCCCATCGGCTTGACGATCATATTACGCTCGGAAATCTTGATTAATCCGAGCAAATATTTTTGCACGGCCTCGGCGCGGTTGCGCGAAAGTTCTAGATTGTAGGCCTTACTTCCTTGCGCATCGGTATGCCCTTCGACGACGATTTTGTCTTTTGAATATTTTCTCAATTCGTCGGCCGTCTTTAGCATGCGCTCCTTGGCCTCTTCGGTCAGGCGGAACGAGTTCAACTCGAACAGACTACCGTCCAGCTTCAGCGTTAACGCGGTGCTCTCGTTGACGGCGAATAATTTGATGCCGGATTTCACCGACGTGCCGTCTTCGTATGTCAGATGCATTTGATAGCTGTATACGGCGCCGCCGGGCATTTTCTCGCCCTTATCATTGTCTCCGTCCCAGGCGATGCGTGCGGGCACCTCGCTTAAGCCGTCTATTTTCTTCACCAACGCGCCCGCGCTATCGTTGATATGCAGCGACCACGAGAGGATTTTTTTGCTATCGTGATTGACGGTCGTAAATTCGATGTGCGAAGCGCGATCCTGCGCGATATCTACGCTGTTGTCGATATCGGCATTGACCAAGTCAACCGTGAATTTCGGCAGCGCATACGCCTTTTCGTCTATCAACAAGGTCATCGCGCTGACGGAGCCGTTGATCATCACTTGACGCTCGTTGGTTGAAACGCGGAACGCCACCCCCGGGATCGCCGGATGACCGATGCGCACCTTGTCCGGGGTTTGCGTAACACCGAAATTGACCTTGGCCAACACGCCCGGCGTCACCGACACCACCTGCGCCTCTTCCGTCGTGGCGCGGCTGTCGCTGGGCAATTGCAATAGATTCAGCTTCACCAAGTGCTCGCCCGGCGAGACCCCTTTAAAGTGGAAACGCCCGTAGTTGTCAGTCAATACGTAGACGCCGGTATCCAACACCACCATCGCCTTGGCGATGCCGGTTTCGCCCGCGTCCTGCACGCCATTTTGATTCGTGTCATTGAACACCTTACCGATCAACGTGCCCAGATCGAAGACCGGGTCATCGACGACCGCGACAGTGGCCTGCGTGGTGTTGGAGATTTCGCAGAAATCGCAATCGACCGCCAGCGCGCGGTTGCTCGCCTCGCCCTTGACGGTCGCCGTACCGGCCACCAGTTTGTAATCCAGCGTCAGATATCCCGCCTCGCCGACATCGGCCTTGCCGTTGCGGTTGCTATCCACCCAGCCGGGCACGGTACCCAACGTAAAGCGACGGCTGCGGCTACCGCTGGGATTGGCGAACACCACGCCGTTTATGCGCGCGCTGCCTGCGACAAATTTAAACCCGATCGGCAAATCGTCTACCACGGTCACGTTGGTCACCGACTTGGGTGTCAAGTTGCGCACAATGATGCGGTAACTGACCGTGTCACCGACCACCACCTGTTTTTCCTTGGCCGATTTATCCAATTGCAACACCACGCCCTGTGTAAATCCGATGCGCGGTTGCGTCGCGACGGTGACGCCGTCAGTGACATCAACGGCGGTGAGGGTGGTCGCGCCAGGGATGGACGAGCGTATCGTCGCGGTGGTCTCGCCGTTGGCGTCGGTCAACGAACCGGGTTGGGTCAGCGCATCCAACAGACCGCGGCTGGTGCTTAAGGTGACGGCCTTATTTGGCACCGGCGCGTTGGCGCTGTCGCGCAGGCGCACCGTGATCGTCGCGAACGCGATGCCGTCGCTCAATACCTTGGTGCTGCTGACCAGCACGGTGGATTTATTCGCGTCTGCGACGTAGCTGGCGGCGGCCAGCGGCGTCAGCGTCAGCGTGGTGGACGCGATGGTGTTGGGGGCGGCGTACCTAAACGCGGCCGACGGCACAGTCGCGGTGATGGTCTCGGGCGCGGTGATGCTGTAGCTAGGCACCGCCGGGAAGGTGATCGTGACGACCGTGTTGCTGGTGCGCACGACGTTGGCGACGGTCAGCGCGGGGATAACACGCGCGTTCCAGCCATTGGCCCCGGCTTGCGCGGAGACCAGGCCGTTGATGATGTTCTGGCGTTGCGCATCGAACGCGGCACCCGCGACGGCCCATTGGTTGCTCGCGACGGTGAGTAACAAGGTGTTGCCACCCGTTTGCACATCCGCCTGGGTCTTGCCGATGAGCGTGCCCGACAAGGTCACCACGGTCGCGAACCAGGACAGGTTGTTGCCGGAATCAACAGACAAGGTCGGGCCGATAGGCAACAGCGTGGCCTGTGAGTTAGAGGCGTCGGAATCGCGCACATCGAGGTAGGTCATCGCCTTGGCGGCGCCCGCTAATAACGTGAAACTCCACATCGTGCCAGGGGTGGACGAGCGCATTAACAACAGTTGTCCGGCGGCGCCTTGCAAGGTGGCGGTGCCCGCGACGCTGGTCGTGGTGCCCGCGGTGAAGGTCAGTGTGTCGGTGACAGTGACCACCTTACTCAGGTGATAAAACGCCGTGCTGCCGCTCAGGGTTTGGTTGGCGCCGGTCAGGTTAACGGTCGAGGTATTCGCGGTGAACGTGCCGAGGTTGTTCCAGTTACCGCTGACGGACAGGCTGGCGCCATTCGCGACCAGGCTGCCGTTATTGGTCAGCGTGCCCAGCGCGACG
>JAOUGF010000324.1 GCA_029857925.1 Gammaproteobacteria bacterium | reverse complement strand
GGGCAGACGTGCATTTTTTCAAGAAGCCGCCGTGTTGGCGGCGCTAGACCATCCGAACATAGTCAAGGTGATCCATTTTTTTCAGGCCAATGAGACGGTGTATTTTGTGATGAACTATGAACAAGGTGTGACCTTGCGCTCGATCATCAAAAAGGCACGCCAACCCTTATTGGAAGGCTTTTTACGCCGCATCTTTGAGCCGATCTTGTCCGGACTCGCAGAGGTACATCACCGCCAACTGCTGCATTTGGATATCAAACCCAGCAATATCTACATCCGTGACGACGGACGACCCTTATTGATCGATTTCGGCGCGGTCTATAACCTGCTGTCGGGGCCGCGTAATCCGGCCTCTAACGTCGTCAGCCAAGGTTTTTCGCCTAAAGAGCAGGTGTATGCCGGCATGGAAATCGGTACCTGGACCGACATCTATGCATTGGGCGCGACCTTGCGCGCGAGTATTGAGGGGAAATCCCCCCCGCCGGTAAAAAATCGTCTTAAAAAAGACCCATTAATCCCGCTCGCCGAACTCTATGTAGATCAATATACCCCCGCTTTTTTACGTGCGATAGACGCGGCAATGCGCGTCGATCCAGAACTGCGCCCGCAGACCATCACGGTCTTTCGTTCGCTATTATTCGACTAAGCGACGCGTCTTCTGCGGCCATACGCGCGTCACGCCACACCCTCACCCTCTTTATTGGTATAATCCCCGTCTAATTTCTTAAACCTAAGGACTCCACCATGCGCCCCAGCGGTCGTGCGCCAGACCAACTACGCACCATTGGCCTCACCCGCCGCTACACCAAACACGCAGAAGGCTCGGTGTTGGTGGAATTCGGCGACACCAAGGTGTTGTGCACCGCAACGCTTGAAGACAAAGTGCCCAAATTTTTAAAAGGCACCAACAAGGGCTGGGTGACCGCGGAATACGGCATGTTGCCGCGCTCCACCGGGCAACGCATGAGTCGCGAGGCGGCGCAAGGCAAACAAGGCGGGCGCACAATGGAAATTCAACGCCTGATCGGTCGTTCTTTACGCGCCGTCACCAAACTTGAAGTCTTAGGCGAACATACGGTCACGATAGATTGCGACGTCATCCAGGCCGACGGTGGCACACGCACGGCGTCGATCACCGGCGGTTATGTTGCACTGGTCGATGCATTGCGCGTCGTCGCCGGCAACAAGGACGTCACACGCTATGTCAGCGGTTTTGTCGCGTCGGTGTCCGTCGGTATATGTGACGGCGCACCCGTACTAGACCTTGATTATGCGGAAGATTCGAGCGCCGAGACAGACATGAACGTGGTCATGAACGACCAAGGCCACTTTATAGAAGTGCAAGGCACCGCCGAAGGCCACCCGTACACACAGGAAGAACTGCTCGCGATGTTGACATTGGCGCGCGGCGGTATTGCACAACTCATCGGCAAACAACGCGAAGTTTTATTTGGTTAACACCTTATGTCGCACAGCAAATCGCATCGCCAACTCGTGCTCGCCACCGGCAATCCCGGCAAGGTGCGCGAACTGCAACACTTGTTAGAGGCCGCGCATGTCGAGGTGCTGCCACAGACGCACTTCGACACACCAGAGGCCGACGAAACCGGTCTGACGTTTGTCGAAAACGCGATCATCAAGGCACGCAACGCCGCGCACCACACCGGCCTACCCGCGATCGCCGACGATTCCGGTCTAGAGGTAGACGCGTTAGATGGCGCGCCCGGCATCTATTCGGCGCGCTACGCCGGTGTCGGCGCGGGCGATGTCGCCAACAACGAAAAATTATTAGAGGCAATGAAAGACGTGCCCGACGCACAGCGCACGGCACGCTTCCAATGCGTGTTAGTTTATATGCGCCACGCGTTAGACCCCACACCGCTGATATGTCACGGCACCTGGGAAGGTGTGCTGTTGCATGCGCCGCGCGGTAAAAATGGCTTCGGCTACGACCCCTTATTTTGGTTGCCCGAGCGCGGTTGCGCGTCGGCGGAACTGACTAGCGATGTCAAAAATGCGATCAGCCATCGCGGCCAGGCGTTGCAACAATTTTTGGCGCTGCGCGCGCGCTGGGCGGGTGTATGAGGTTCAACATCGCTGAATTTCGCGCCTGGGAACACAAATCCATCACGCTGTTAGGCATGTCCGGCGTCGGCAAGACCACGTTGGCGAATATCCTGCGCCGTGAACATTGGTTTCATTATTCCGGCGATTATCGCATTGGCACACGTTATCTGGATGAGGCGATCCTCGATAATATCAAACAACAAATCATGCACATCCCGTTTATGCGCGATTTATTGCGCACCGATTCGATCTATGTGCGCAACAATATTTCCGTGGACAATCTTAAACCGGTATCGAGTTTTCTCGGCAAGTTAGGCAATCCCGAATTGGGCGGGTTGCCGCTGAAAGAATTCAAGCGCCGCCAAGCGCTGCATCATCAAGCCGAGATCGCGGCGATGAAAGACGTTCCCGAATTCGTCAATAAGGCGCGTGAAATTTACGGCTACGATAATTTCCTAAACGACGCGGGCGGTTCGGTGTGTGAGTTAGACGACCCTGACGTGTTGCGCGTGCTGGATGAACACAGTTTGATTTTATACATCCGCGCGACCCACGATGACGAGGCCGAACTGATACGCCGCGCCAAGGAAGACCCCAAGCCGTTGTATTATCGTGAGGCGTTCTTAGATGAACACTTGGCGGTCTATATGCGCGAAAAGGCGTTGCCCTACGTCGCGATGATAGACCCCAATGACCTCGTGCGTTGGATGTTTCCGCGTTTGTTTTACGCGCGCATCCCGCGCTACGAGGCGATCGCGCAGCGCTACGGCTACACCGTGTCATCGCGCGAATTGTGGCAGGTGCGCAGCCAAAACGACTTCCTGACTCTAATAGAAGACGTCATCGCACGGGAAGGTAAATGAGACAAATAACGACGATGCGCGCAACCCTCATCACCTTCCCTTAGACGTGATGGACGACGGTTTTTGCGCTTACACGGACAAATTTCCGGTGTAGCGCGACAAATAGTTTCGACTGCGAAGTATAGTAATCTGGAGGACGAACCATGCCTTTGGTTGCACATTCGGCATTGCCTAGTTTCACACGCCTCAAAGAAGAAGGCGGCTTGGTCATCGCGCCTGACGCGGCTCTACATCAGGACATACGCGAAATGCATATCGGCCTGCTGAATATGATGCCGGACGCCGCGTTGGAGGCCACCGAACGTCAGTTTTTTCGATTGGTGGGCGAGTCCAATCAAATTGCGCAATTTTACGTCCATCCGTTCACGCTGCCCGGCCTGCAACGCGGCGCCGAAGGCCAACGCCACGTCGAGCACTATTATGAATCTTTCGACGACCTCAAACAAAAGGGTTTGGACGCACTGATTATCACCGGCGCCAATGTGACGCAACCTGACCTTTCATCGGAACCGTTTTGGAAGCCGCTGATCGAGGTTATAGACTGGGCCTATGCAAACGTCACTTCTACGTTGTGTTCGTGCCTGGCCACGCATGCGGTGATGGAATTTCGCTACGGT
>JAOUGF010000323.1 GCA_029857925.1 Gammaproteobacteria bacterium | reverse complement strand
CGTGGGTGAACGTGGTATCGTCTGGCAATGGGGCCGGGCACAATGGCTGGTCGCGGTGGGCATGTTGCCGATCACCTTATTATTTTTCCAGCGCGTCGCACCGTTGTCGCCGCTCGCAAATATCTTGGCCGTGCCATGGTTATCTCTGGTGGTGACACCGTTGGCGATAGTCGGTACCTTTCTTAGCGCAGTGTGGGCGGATGCCGGTGCAATGTTGCTGGCATGGGCGAGTTGGGCGATGGACGTGTTTTGGCCCTATTTAGCCTGGCTAGCCTCGTTAGAATTTGCGGCGATGCTGCCTAATGTACCGCCCCCTTGGACGCTAGTTCCCGCCTTTATCGGTCTAGTCTGGTGGCTGGCGCCCCGAGGTGTGCCGGGAAGATGGTTGGGACTGATATGGTGCGCGCCGTTGTTTATAATTCCCTCGCGCCCTTTACTGCCAGGTGAGTTAGAGCTAACCATGCTCGATGTCGGCCAGGGGCTGGCGGTCGTGGCGCGTACCGCTCATCATACCTTGGTATACGATACGGGCCCACGCATGAGTGCCGCGTTTGATACGGGCGGGGCGGTACTGGTACCGTTTCTACGCCAACGCAATGTCGCACAGGTAGATACGCTGGTCATCAGCCATGCCGACAACGACCACGCAGGTGGCGCAGCCAGCGTACAGCGCTACTTCCCAAGTGGCACCGTCTATGCCAGTGTCCCTGAATCATTAGAAGCATTGAACGCACAAGCGTGTTTTCGAACACAAGCATGGACTTGGGACGGCGTAACGTTTAAAGTCATACACCCAGAGCAAGGTTATGACGTAAAGAGTGAAAATAACCGATCTTGTGTGGTTTTGATAGAGTCGCCGGGTGGTCGTGTGCTCCTGAGCGGTGATATCGAACGCGGCGCAGAGCGCGTACTTCTGAAGCGCTTTCCCGAAGACCTGCGTGCAGACATATTGATTGCCCCGCACCATGGCAGTAGTGGGGCATCCAGTCAAGAATTTGTAGACATGGTGCAAGCGCATTATGTATTGTTCGCGACGGGCTATCGTAATCGCTATGGGTTTCCAAAACCGGAACCCTTGGCGCGTTACCGCGAACACGGTGCACAGCCATATACGTCAGCGGCCGACGGAGCGGTGTCGTTCATGTTGCGGCCCGGCTCGGCGGTGGCGCCGCCAGAGCGCTATCGTGAGCAAGCGCGTCGATTTTGGCATACGGAGGTATCATGTTGTTAATATGTAAGGGGCATAAATCCATATGTTAGAGTACATCAAGGCCGGCGGATGGATGATGTTTCCCATCATTGTGGCATCTATTATTGCAGTAGCCATCATCTTAGAACGCTTTTGGTCGTTACGTCGTAGCCGCATCGTACCTAAACATTTGTTGGCCCAAATCTATCATTTGCATAAGCGGGGTCGCCTTGACTACCAGGCTATCACCCAACTCAAAGACGCGTCGCCATTAGGACGGGTGTTGGCCGCCGGGCTCACCAATGCCAACCATAGCCGCGAGGTGATGAAAGAGGCGTTGGAAGAAACCGGTCGCCATGTGGTGCATGAATTAGAGCGCTATCTAAGTACCTTAGGTTCCATCGCTGCGGTGTCTCCGCTCTTGGGTCTATTGGGCACGGTCTACGGAATGATCTCAACTTTTACGGTGATCAGCAGCCGCGGCGTCGGTGATCCCACGGCGGTCGCTGCCGGAATATCTGAGGCCTTGATCTGTACGGCTACGGGTTTGACCGTGGCGATACCCGCGCTTTTGTTTCATCGCCATTTTCAACGTCGGATCGAAGAATTGGTGGTGTTAATGGAACAAAACGCGCTCAAATTGGTTGAGGTGATGCACGGCGAACGCGACGTAACAGAAGAGTTTGAAAAGAATGAACCTTAGACCTAAACGTAAAGATGAATTTGATCTCAACATCATTTCATTTATCGATGTGTTATTGGTGCTATTGATTTTTTTCGTCGTCACCACGACGTTTAAACAGTCATTCAACATCGCATTGGTATTACCGGAGGCGAGTTCAGATAAACGCCAACCCGACACACGTATAGACTTAACGATAGACGGCGACGGTAATTTCTATGTGGATCGTAACCAATTGGTGAATAACCAAAGTGAAACCTTGAAACAGGTATTGCTCAAGGTCACCAACGGTAAAACCAATCTACCACTGATTATTTCCGCCGACAGCAAGACACCTCACCAATCCGTCATAACCGCGATGGATGCCGCGCGCCAAATCGGGTTCGCGCATTTCGGCTTGGCGACAAAACAGACCGAGGGCACGCGCGCGCATTGATGAACAAACCTGCCGCCTCGACTGAATATCGCGGAACAGTCGTTTATCGCCGTTTGTTGCGTTACGTACGCCCCTACAGTGCGGCATTTGTCGTCGCGGTAATTGGTATGGCCGTCGTTGCGGCCACCGAAACCGGGTTTGCGGCGTTGATGCGCCCCTTGTTAGATGGGACATTTGTAGCGAAAGATCAGCAACAAATCCAAATCGTCCCGTTTTTGATAATTGGCATATTTTTACTCCGCGGGCTGGCGTCGTTTAGTTCGTCCTTCATGATGTCGTGGATAGGGCGTCATATTATTAAAGATCTGCGCACGCAGATGTTCAAACAATTGTTGTCGCTGCCTGCACGGTTTTATGACAAAACCGGCTCGGGCCAGGTCATTTCAAAATTGGTCTATGACGTAGAACAAGTCGCAGATGCATCCAGCCAGGCCATTACCGTAATGGTACAGGATAGCTTGATCCTGATCGGCCTCATATTCTGGATGTTTTATCTCAACTGGCAAATGACGCTGTTGTTTATTGTGCTGGGCCCGGTCACCGCGGTGCTCGCACGTTACGTCAATACACGGTTACGCACCATCAGCAGGCGTCTCCAGCACTCTGTCAGTGATGTAACGCAAATCGCCCAAGAGGCAATCGACGCACATCGCGTGGTGAAGATATTCGGCGGTCAGGCGCATGAGATTGCGCAGTTTGAAAAAATCAATGAGAATAATCGCAGTCAGAATATGAAAATCGTCGCCACCGCGTCGTCCAGTGTGCCCGTCATACAACTAATCGCCGCCTGCATATTGGCCTTGGTGATCTATATCATCACACGACCCGAGATGATCGCACAGACGACCGTCGGCAGTTTTATGTCGTTTATTTCTGCGATGCTGTTGCTATTGGCCCCATTAAAGCGGCTTACCAACGTCAATAGTTCCTTGCAACGGGGTATCGCCGCCGCACAGAGCGTGTTTCAGTTTTTAGATTCTGATGTTGAATTGGATCATGGGACACGCACAATCACGCGCGCGCGCGGCCATATCCAATTTTGTGAATTGAATTTCGCCTATGATGTCGCGCAAGAACCCGTACTTCACAATATAGAACTGGACATCAAACCCGGCACGACAATCGCCTTTGTTGGGCGCTCCGGAAGCGGTAAATCGACACTGGTCAGCCTGTTGCCACGATTTTATTCCGCACCGCGGGGAACGATATTTCTCGACGGTATAGACATTTCCGACATTCAATTGCAGGAT
>JAOUGF010000322.1 GCA_029857925.1 Gammaproteobacteria bacterium | reverse complement strand
GATCGATCAGCGCTTCGTGTGTCTCGGTAATCATATCAGTCAACTCCTCCCTGGGTTATCGGAGCGCATTGGCGATGGCCTGGATCTGCGTCGGCGTGAGCACGCGCAGGGGCCCCATGCCGCCCTCGTTCTCGTTGATTTCTTTCAGTATTTCGCTCGCAGATTCGCCTCGGACTTCTGAGCGGGCTAGACGGTTGTGGCAACCGGCGCAGAACAAGTCGTACAGCCTCACCCCATCGGTTACCAGCGCATTCAGGCCGACCGCATAAAATTGCGGTCCAGGGCTGTTAGGCTGCCCCCCCGTCTTTGGTCCGTGGCACAAGGCGCACACCAGGGGATCCACATGCCTCCTGAGGCCGCCCTTGAGTGGGTCCTGAGGCATCGGAGGTCCTTCTACGACATAGACGCTGCGATGGCAAAACTGACACTGCCGACTGCTTCCACGCTCCCCAGGCTTAACGCCGACCTTGGCCAACATAGTCCCGTGCGCGCTACGACTACGCGGCTGCTGGTTCAGGTTAGGGTTTGTCACGACAACGTTCAGCGCCACGGGCGCTTCGGTCAAGACGTTGGAGTGGCAGTTAAGGCAGTCTTGTCGATATTGCGATGAGTCGCGATCGTGCATCGCAATGTAGTTCACGGTACTGCCGGGCATCTGCGGCGCAGCATCATCATCCGCCGATGAGCTAAACGGCCATGCCAACAGGCCGCATCCCAACACAATCGCGGCGAGCGCCGGACGAAACGTGTTCGCGTCCGTCACTGCATCCATACATTTCTCTTTCGACATGAAGCACCTCCCAAAAGTGGCGCCAAAAAAAGACGAGTGAAAATAGCTGTCGCAGTTTTCATTTATGATTTTTCTATGAAAACGGGTTAATGTTTTTCTCGAATGGAATCCTTACCCAAGTGATTTACTCGGCTGCAAAGCTGCCTGGTTTTAATTTTATAATAGACCTTGCATGACAATATTCAAGTCGGATCGTAACGCGAAATGCAGACCGTAATAGTCAACAATTTGTTTATAAAAAATCCACCCGTTTTTAAAAATATGAAAACCCGGATCGACCATAATAATTACAATTAACGGCGTGGCGAAGGTATTATGAGAACGACGCTATACCTCTTGGGTGACAATTTTTTTCATTAAAATGTAAAAAAGATCAACATGAAAAGGGTGCTAATTTACACATCCACGCGCAAAGGCGCGACCCCGCGTCGACGCTTGAAACAATTTTGACGAAATACAAAGATCGTGATGCGGACATTTTGTCTGCCAACGTGACAGACGCATATCGGTATCGTGAATTCGCTGACGTCTTAGGTCTGCGGTTGGTGAATTCAACCCCTAACCGCAATTTTGTATCAGCGCCCCAGACACGTGACCCTTTACCAAGCAACCTCAATCGCTGTAATATAAAAGTCAGAAATGCACGAGGATTCGAACCTGCCCATGCCATAGTGTTGTCGCTTAATAGTACGCGTTTTTTTCTTACGTATTGGCCCAACAACGATGTCCGCTTTTCATGCGAGGTGCGTATGAATAAGATAGTTGAACCACCCACGCTTACACGCCTTGACCATTGGTTGCAACGCATTGAGCAACACCTTGCGGATCAGATTACTACCCCCTTTGCGATTCGATTGTGGACTGGCCGTACCTATCGTTTCGGCGTAGGGGCACCTGAGAGCATCATTGAAGTCAAGAACAACCGGGGTTTGATCGCCCTCAGCCGCTTAGACGAACTAGCGGTTTGCGAGGCATACATGCAGGGTAATTTAGACGTCAGTGGAGACATGCTCGCCTTCGTGGGGCTGCGTGGGTTGTTGCGCGATTATCACCCCTTGCACACGTTAGGGCGCCGCCTGCTACCTTGGTTTATCGGCCGCGAACAGACGGACCGGTTGGCGATTGCCGCACACTACGATTTCAGTAATGATTTCTATCTTTCGTTCATGGATCCCACGCGTTGTTATTCGCAGGCCGTGTTTGCGCGTGACGACGAGCCCTTGGTTGACGCGCAACGCCGTAAATTGGATTTCGCCATCGAATCGTGCAATTTGAAAGCGGGTGAGCGTGTATTAGATGTAGGCGGCGGCTGGGGTGCCTTCACCGAGCATGCCGGAAAACGCGGTATCCATGTCACGTCGCTGACGATCTCGCGCGAATCCGAGCGCTATTTAGCGGATTTGATTCAGCGCCTCGAACTTCCCTGTCGAGTGGTGAATCAAGATTTTTTGGAATATGCCCCACCCGAGCCATACGATGCGATTGTCATATTGGGGGTCATGGAACATCTGCCTGATTATCCGGCCGTGTTGGCGCAGTTTCAACGTTTGCTGAAACCGGGCGGACGCGTCTACCTGGACGCCAGCGCCTTTCATGAAAAATACTCTAAACCGACTTTTATCTCACAATACATTTTTCCGGGCGACCACGCCTACTTTTGCCTGCACACGTTTCTCGCTGATGCCGCAAAAACGCGGATGGAAGTACTAACCGTCTACAACGATAGGCACAACTATTTTCTCACCTGCAAGGCATGGGCGCAGAACTTGGACCTGGCCCGAGACGAAATTGTTCGCCGATGGGGTGAGACACTCTATCGCCGCTTTCGACTTTTTCTTTGGGGCTCAGCGCATGCATTTTTATACCAAAGTATGAGCGCTTATCGCGTGGTGTTGGAATTTGGCGCAGGGAAATCGCATATTTAACCGGACGGCGACTAACCTTCAACGCCTATTTTCTTTAGCGCACCTCTAATCATGCGCAAACCCGAACGCACAGCACAACCATCGTCATATATTGATTGCCCCCTCTCCCTATTCCTCCCCCGCAAGGGGGGAGGGGATTTTTTCAGACTTATTTCGATGCCGGGTTAATAATAAAGCTTTTCACGCGGTACCGCGCAGGGTCGGCGCATGCCTGTGACACCGACAGCGAATTTACCATCGCCAAAAGTAATTGACAGTTAAACAGCCTGTTATATTGCCTTTTTTCATCAATCCCCCCCTGGCTGACGGCAACTGGTTGCCTTGAATATAGTGTTTAACAAACAGTATGCGTATCGTATAAAACCTGAAGGTGCCTCCCCGATACCCATGGGTTATTGCACTTTACCGGCCTTGCACCTGCAAAAAAACGGGACTTATCCCCGTAACCCACGCCATGACACGCAGGTCACTTTTCTGATATGTTGTGACTTATGAAAATAGATACCCCCACACCGCTTTCTTTCGCCGCCTTACTCCAGCGTGCAGACCACTCATTGCTAAAAAACCTTACGGCAGATCCCGAACAGGCGCAGTTTGTCCCGAACAAAGCACCCCGTCAGGTCAAGTCAGGTCACTATGTAGAGGTGCCCCCGACGCCTCTGCCGGACCCGCGTTATGTCATACACAGCCGAGGGCTTTTCCGAGAACTGAATTTATCCGAAAACGTCGCCCGCGAGGCGCCCTTCATACGATTTTTCACGGGCGACCCGACGGCCGACGTGGAAAGCGCAAACACCAATGCCTCACCTCCTCAGGCGCTAAGCAACGGCTGGGCGTGCGGTTACGCGCTGAGCATTTACGGGCAAGAAAT
>JAOUGF010000321.1 GCA_029857925.1 Gammaproteobacteria bacterium | reverse complement strand
TCCACACCCAAGAAATACGGCCGCGCCAAGCCCTCTTTGCCATTGCCAGCCAGCCGCGGTATCCGCTGTACGGACCAGTGACCCGAGGTATACCGCAGCAGCGCCACATGCCCCTTCGCCCCATAACTCATATGACACACGATCGACCACGACACCTGTGTTGCGGCTGCCCCCATATACCCCCCATTATTCCGCTACGTAGAAACCAAGCCGCCAATGATAAACCCTGGCGCAAAGAAGACAAACCCCGATTCTTACTTAAACGCCTAAAATTCGCAAAGTGACGGTCGCTATAACCTTTATCGGCACACGAACAAGCAAGCCTTTGTTTGCTTTGGAAATATAGGGAATTAGCCATGTACACACGTTATCTCTGTTGGGTTGCATTGAATTTATTTTTTGCGTCGGCGTGGGCAGACACGGGTATCGCCACCGAGGCCTGGCCTCACGCCAGACCTGCGGAACCTGCCGTACATGTGCAATTCGGGCCACTAGAAACACTCTTTCCGGCAACGCAATTGAAACGCATCACCGTCACCCCGTTCACCGCGACCAACTTAAGTCTGTCCACACGTCCGGACGTCGGGGGTGAGGCCTTTCAGTTCAGCTTGCTGGAAAACTTTGAACAATACATCGATATGTACCGCGAAAAAGGTTATTTAAGCGGTCACACCGTTACCAACAAGGAGCAATTTTTAGACACCATCTTTGCCAAAGAAAATCATAAGTCCAAGGGCATTAAAACCATCTTACGCCTACTCGCGATCAAAAATGCGTCGCGCTATACAAAATACGCGAAAGACCCGTTCGTCGTATACCGTGCGACCGGTGAACATAGCAAATCCGACCAGACACTTTATATCACCCTCCAGCATGACTTTCATCTGTACTTAATCCGCGGGGCGCTAAATGATGAACAGATCAAACTGTTGTTGTCGGGCCTGAGCGTCGCCGCACGTCCGCAACAATAACGTTGAGGGGGCTTAAAATATTCAACCAAAACGATGGGGGCGCTGCCCCGCGAAGCGCCTTTGGCGCGGCTGCACACACTTACGCAATTCACGCGCAGCCAACGCGGCTACAGTGAATTTTTTTGAGTTCTCTTAATCGCAAATTAATTCTCGCGGCACGCATCCGACATCCACGCTGATTGTAAAATCTTTTTACAAACTATCCTGCGCATCGTCGACAGTCGTGCGCTTTTTGCCCCGCCGCGTTGCGGCGTCGTACTTATGCGACGTCGTAAAAACAACGACGTTCTTCAAAATTTTATCATCCGCAACGTAGGAGCAATTTTATTTTGCAACCTCTCTGATTCAAAAAAATACTAAATTTTTTCAACTTCATCTGATTTTAATTTGAACATGTTTTCTTATTACACAAGAACCTAAGAAGTTCTAACAGTTACACCTAACAGGTTTTCCAACAGCACTGGGGAATAAGGAGTACTCACATGCAGATGAATGCGCAGCGTCAGTGGTTCCTTGAGCAAGGCCCGTGGGGTGAAACACATCAGTTCGAAATCACCCATACGGTCTGCGAAGGAAAAACGCACTACCAAGACTATGCGATATACCAAACGCGCGAATACGGCAAGATGTTCGTGGTGGGCGGTTTTTGTCAGTCCTCGCAACATGACGAATATATTTTTCACGAAAGCCTGGTACATCCGGCGATGATTGCTCACCCGCGCCCAAGACGGGTGTTAGTCATCGGTGGTGGCGAAGGCGCGGCGTTGCGCGAAGTGTTGCGCCATCCCAGCGTAGAAAGCGTGGTGTTGGTCGATATCGATCATCAATTGGTGCAAAAATGCACCGACTATCTGCCGGAATGGCATCAGGGGGCCTATCACGACACGCGCGTCAAGATGGTGGTGTTAACGGCGGCGGAATACCTTAATCGCACGCACGCAACGTTTGACGTGATTATCGTGGATTTATGTTTGGATTTAGCGTGCGAAAGCACACGTCATTTATATGAACGCAGCACGTTTGAAAAAATGAAACAACGCTTGGCACCCGGCGGCATTATGGCGATGCAGGCAATGGAGTTGAACGGTTTGACCGCAGAATACGCGTCTTGCCACCACATCGAATTGCGACGCAAAATCGCTGGAATATATCGCTATTTAAACTCTTACCACGCGTTTGTGCCATCGTTATGGAGCAATCGCGGGTTCGTGATCGCAAGCGATGAAACCTATGTCAATCGTTACACCGCGCGTGACGTCGATCACATCCTCGCGGAACGCAGGTTGGATAAATTATTGCGTTACTATGACGGCGAAACACATTTACACATGTTTAGCCTCAGCAAAGATGTCAGGAAAAAATTATCACTGTCGGAGACAACAGCCTAGCCAAGTAAGGGGTTGCGCAGGTGCATAATTCACAAGGCCCACTGGATGGGCCTTTTTTTATGACTTGTCGATGCCTTTTTCGCGCGCGACCGCCCGATAACCGATGTCGTGTCGAAAATAGGCGTCTTTCCAAGTCACGCGCGCGAGTTGCGCATAGGCCAATCGCTGCGCCTCGCCGACGCTATTTCCCAGTCCCACGACACACAACACCCGCCCGCCGTGCGTCACTACCGCGTCATTGCGCTGTGCTGTGCCCGCGTGGAAGACCTTGGTGCCCGCCAATTCCGCAGTGTCCAGGCCGTTAATCACATCGCCTTTACGATAGTCGTTGGGATAGCCGCCCGCCGCCATCACCACACCGAGCGCCGCCCGGCTATCCCACTGCGCGTTGACCTTGTCCAATTGTTTATCCAACGCGGCGTTGCACAACGCGACTAAATCGCTCTGCAAGCGCATCATGATAGGCTGCGTTTCCGGGTCACCGAAGCGGCAATTGAACTCCAACACCTTGGGCGTGCCATCGGCCTGGATCATCAATCCGGCATACAGAAACCCGGTATAGGGATGACCTTCCGCCGCCATACCGCGCAGTGTCGGTGCGATGACCTCGCGCATCACGCGCGCATGGATCTCCGGCGTGACCACTGGCGCAGGCGAGTAGGCGCCCATGCCGCCGGTGTTGGGGCCGCGATCACCGTCATCCCGCGCCTTGTGGTCTTGCGACGTGGCCAGTGCCAACGCATGCTCACCGTCGGCCATCACAATAAAACTGGCCTCTTCGCCGCGCAGAAATTCTTCTATAACAACACGACTGCCAGCGCTGCCAAACGCGTTGCCGGACAGCATATCGCGCACCGCAGCCATCGCCTCCGCCTCGGTTTGCGCGAGTATCACGCCCTTGCCCGCAGCCAGACCATCGGCCTTCACGACGATCGGCGCGCCCATGCTGCGAATAAAGGCCTCGGCGGGCGCGACCTCGGTGAAATGTTGATAAACGGCGGTAGGGATGTGGTGACGCGCGAGAAAATCTTTGGAAAAGGCCTTAGAGCCCTCTAATTGCGCCGCGCCCTGGGTCGGGCCGAAACAACGCAGGCCCGCCGCTTGAAACGCATCGACGACACCGAGCACCAACGGCGCCTCGGGGCCGACGATGGTCAACGCAATGTGTTTTTCGCGCGCAAATTCCACCAGACGCGCAATATCGGTAACGGCGATATCGACATTTTGCACCTTAGGC
>JAOUGF010000007.1 GCA_029857925.1 Gammaproteobacteria bacterium | reverse complement strand
TATCGTCATCTCGCTCTCCCGTTTGCGTAAACGCGCGCTGCTATTGGCCGAAGAAATGGTGGAAAAATTCAGCGAACAACAGCTTCATTTTAAAGCCATTTCGGACACCGCAAACGACGGCATTGTGTCCGCCGACCAAGCCGGCAACGTCAGCTATTTCAACAAGGCGGCGGAACGTATCTTCGGTTACACCCCTAACGAGATACTCGGGCGCCCGATCACCGAATTAATGCCGTCGCAATACCGTGATAAACACCAGCGGGGCTTTCATCAATTCACTCAACACGGGCAATCGAAACTCACGGGTACAACGCTGGAATTGCAGGGGCAGCGCAAGGACGGCGAGGTGTTCCCGCTAGAACTCTCATTGTCACACTGGACGTCCAGCGGCGCTCATCATGTCAATGCCGTGATGAGAGACATCTCTGAACGCAAAAAAATCGAAAAGATGAAAAGCGAATTCATCTCCACCGTCAGCCACGAATTGCGCACGCCGCTCACGGCGATACGCGGCGCCTTGGCACTGATGGGACATGGCAACAAATCCGGCAATTTCAACACCGACGAGATGTTGCCCTTGGCACAAAATAACATCGAACGCCTGAGCCGGTTGATCGACGACTTGTTGGATGTGGAAAAATTGGAGGCCTCCCAATTGCGCCTTAACCTGCACGCACAACCGCTGTGTGAACTGTTAAATGGCGCCGTCGGCCATCATCGACCCGCCGCCGAGACCGCCGGGGTCACGATCTCAATGGCGGGCTGCGAAGACGCACAGGTGCTCGCGGATACCGATCGTCTACACCAAATCATGGCCAATCTGCTCTCCAACGCGATTAAGTTCTCCCCGCGCGGTACGCACATCGAAATTCGGACTCAGCTATTGGATACACACGTCAAAATCAGCGTCGCCGACCAAGGCTCCGGCATACCCGATGCGTTCCGCGAGCGCATATTCCAAAAATTCGCACAGGCCGATTCCTCCGACAGTCGCGCGAAGGGCGGCACAGGGCTGGGATTAAGCATCTGTAAAATGTTGGTGGAACGCCATGGCGGCGAGATCGGTTATACGACGAACCCGGGACACGGTACGACGTTTTATTTCACATTGAGACGCGCTACGCCGACGGAGAAGGCCGTAGGATACTAAACGCTGTGGCGGGTGACGTAAGTCCCGAGGATCTTAAACGTAAAACCCACCGAAAGGTGGGCTTTACACGGGAAGATGGTGCGCCCGGAGAGATTCGAACTCCCGACCACCAAGTTCGTAGCCTGGTACTCTATCCAACTGAGCTACGGGCGCTTTGTAGAGGTTTGCGGGGCTTACCCGCTGTAGAGCGCGGCATTATCCGGGCCTACGGGAAATTTGTCAAGGCGCATTGCGCGTGCAATGTGGAAAACGGAAAAAATTAATGTGGGGGCCAGAACTAAGGACTGGTAGGGCCATCCCTGGCCCCACAGTGGGGGGCAATTAATTAGAGCCTACTGCGTCATCCCCGTCATAATTGCCAGGGGTACCGCCGTTTTGCTTTTCCCGCTTGATGCGTTCATAGATCTCTTCACGGTGTACGGATACTTCCTTGGGCGCATTCACACCAATGCGCACCTGATTACCCTTCACCCCCAATACGGTTACAGTAACGTCATCACCGATGATTAGGGTTTCACCGACACGTCTCGTCAATATTAGCATTACCACTCTCTCCTTCGTTGCCACGTCCCCTAGGACGCGGATACTGCCATCTCCACTTACTCCAACCTCCATGTTGGTTATCGTCTTTCTATATTAAAACTATAACTGTATAAAAATCATACACTTATATAGTGAGCACTTCCTCACTCGCTACACCTTGCTCTTCAACGGCGTGGCGCAAAATTCTTTTAGATAATTTCTATATTATTATACTTATAAAGTGGGAAATAGCAATACCGCTGTCGTGTTCTCCCCTACACTTTATACCGGCGCTTGTTCCAATTTGAACGCGGCATGTAGGGAGCGCACCGCCAACTCCAGATATTTTTCATCCACGACTACTGAAATCTTGATCTCAGACGTGGATATCATCTTGATATTGATACCTTCTTTTGCCAGTGTTTCAAACATCGTGCTGGCCACGCCGGCGTGTGAGCGCATGCCCACGCCCACTAACGACACTTTAACAATTTTTTTATCACCGGACACCGCGCGCGCGCCCAATTCCTTGGAGGTCTTGTCCAAGATGTCATAGGCTTTGTCGTAGTCATTGCGATGTACGGTAAACGTGAAGTCCGTCAGGCCATCGGCACCGACATTTTGGATAATCATATCGACTTCGATGTTCGCACGTCCTATCGGGCTTAGGATGCGTGCAGCGACGCCCGGCTGATCGGGTACGCCGACGATAGTCAATTTGGCCTCATCGCGATTAAAGGCGATACCGGAGATGATGACTTGTTCCATCTTGGATTCCTCAGACGTAATCAGGGTGCCGGGGCCATCGACAAAGGTCGACAGCACACGCAGCGGGACATTGTATTTGCCAGCGAACTCTACGGAGCGGATTTGCAATACCTTGGCGCCTAGGCTGGCCAGCTCGAGCATCTCTTCAAACGTTACGCTGTTGAGCCTGCGCGCCTCAGGCACGACACGCGGGTCGGTGGTATAAACACCATCGACGTCGGTATATATTTGACACTCATCGGCCTTGAGGGCCGCCGCCAGTGCCACACCCGTGGTGTCGGAACCCCCGCGACCCAGCGTCGTAATATTGCCGGCCTCATCCATGCCTTGGAATCCGGCAACGACAATAATATAGCCATCGGCAAGGTCTTTACGGATACGGGCGTCGTCGATCTCTTTGATACGCGCCTTGGTAAACGCATCGTCCGTGCGAATTTGAACTTGGGCGCCGGTATAGGACTTGGCCTTATACCCCAGCTTTTGCAAGGCCATCGCCAGCAGCGCGATCGTCACCTGTTCGCCAGTGGAGATGATGACATCCAACTCACGCGGGTCAGGGCGCTCCTGGATGGTCTTCGCCAGTTTAATCAAGCGGTCGGTCTCGCCGCTCATCGCGGACACCGCTACCACCATCTGGTGACCCTGGTCATGAAAGGAGCCTACTTTTTTGGCCACGTTTTCAATACGTTCCGGGCTCCCCATGGAAGTACCGCCGTATTTCTGAACTATCAATGCCATAAATTACCTGCAAAGTAACCCATGCGCCATAATGGCGCAATAAAAGGGCATTGATAATACACCTTTTGATAGGGGTTCGTGTAGGGGTATTGAGCGAAAGAGCCGTGATTTATCGAATATTACCCGCCCAGATTCAAACTCGGGACTTTGGCTATGTCACGGGGCAACCCTAATAGTCGCCCCCACAAGTCACGCCATAGTTGAAATTGTTTGGAACATTTATCCTAACCGTTCCCCCACCCACGCCGCCACCGACTTCAACGCACCGTCCAACGCCGCCGGGTTATTGCCGCCCGCCTGCGCCATGTCCGGGCGTCCACCGCCCTTGCCGCCGATTTGTTGCGCGACCATGTTCACCAATTCTCCCGCTTTGACCTTGGCGCTGGCCTCTTTGGTGACGCCAGCGACCAACGACACATTGCCGCCGTCCACCGCCGCGAGCACGATGGCCGCTTGGCCGAGCTTGTTTTTGAGTTGATCGACGGTGTCGCGCAAGGCCTTGGCATCGGCGCCTTCCATGCGTGCCGCGATCACTTTGATGCCACCGACGTCGATTGCGCTGCCTGCCAAATCGCCACCCTGGCTGCTTGCCAATTTGCCTTTGAGTTTTTCCAATTCTTTTTCCAAACCGCGCGCGCGTTCTAATAATTGCGTGACGCGTTCTTCGACATTATCGCGCCCGCCTTTCACGCTTTCGGCGATACGCGCCATCCGCGATTCTTCGGCTTGTATCCACTCCAGCGCGCGCTGCCCGGTCACCGCCTCGATACGCCGCACGCCCGCCGCGACGCCGCCCTCGGAGACAATTTTAAATAAACCGATATCGCCGGTGCGCGTGATGTGCGTACCACCACATAATTCCGTGGAGAAATCACCCATGCGCAACACGCGCACGTCGTCGCCGTATTTTTCGCCGAATAAGGCCATCGCGCCACTCTTCATCGCATCTTCCAGCGAGGATATTTTGGTTTCGACCGCATGGTTATTGCGAATGTGCGCGTTGACCATGCCTTCGATACCGGCCAATTGCTCTGCCGATAAGGCCTCGAAATGCGCAAAATCGAAACGCAACCGCTCGGGATTCACCAGCGAACCCTTTTGCGTGACATGGTCGCCCAACGTGCGGCGTAAGGCCGCGTGCAACAAATGTGTCGCCGAATGGTTGTAGGCGATATCGCGGCGGCGCTTGCCATCGACATTGGCCTCGACCTTGGCGTTTGATTTGATATTGCCGCGCACCATTACGCCGTTGTGCAGGATGATCTCGCCTTGTTTTTGGGTGTCGCGCACGCAAAATTCGTTGCCATTAATGGTAATCAAACCTTGATCGCCGACCTGGCCGCCGGATTCGGCATAAAAAGGCGTGCGATCGAGTACCACCGCACCCTTGCTGCCTTCCTTCAATGCATCTACGGGCTTGCCATCGACAAAAATGCCTAGAATTTTCGCCTGCTCGGTGAGGTGTTCATAGC
The DNA here is from genome assembly GCA_029857925.1 of Gammaproteobacteria bacterium. Taxonomy (GTDB): domain Bacteria; phylum Pseudomonadota; class Gammaproteobacteria; order S012-40; family S012-40; genus CAKKRP01. The sequence continues at coordinate 10,609 of JAOUGF010000007.1, read as the reverse complement.
CGGTGAACTCGCAGCGCCCGGCGACATCGAGCTTGGACGCATACGCGACATCAAAATGGCTGGCGGCACGCGCGCGTTCGCGTTGTTGATTCATTTCGCGTTCGAAGGCCTGCATATCGACCTTGAGGTTGCGCGCACGCGCGATGTCCGCCGTCAAATCGACCGGAAAACCGTAGGTGTCGTATAATTTGAAAGCGACATCGCCGGGCACGGTGTCACCGCGCATCTTTTTGATCGCGTCCTCCAGGATGCGCATGCCTTGTTCCAAGGTTTCGGCAAACCGTTCTTCTTCTTGTTTGAGCACGCGTTCGACCTGCGCGCGCGCCTTCGGCAATTCGGGATAGGCCGCGCCCATCACGTCGCACAACGCGCCGACCAACTGGTGAAAAAACGGCTGTTTTTGGCCTAATTCGTAACCGTGACGAATCGCGCGGCGGATGATGCGGCGCAGCACATAACCGCGTCCTTCGTTGGACGGCACGACGCCGTCGGTGATCAAAAACGCGCACGCGCGGATGTGATCGGCGATCACGCGCAACGAGGCCTGATTCAAATCGCGCTGGCCGGTGAGCTTGGCCGCCGCGCCGATCAAATGCTGGAACGAGTCGATATCGTAATTGCTGTGCACGCCTTGCAACACCGCCGCAAGCCGTTCCAGCCCCATGCCGGTGTCCACCGACGGTTTGGGCAAGGGTTCCAGCTTGCCGTCCGCCGAGCGATTGTATTGCATGAATACTAGATTCCAGATCTCGATATAACGATCGCCGTCGGCGTCCGGTGAACCGGGCGGGCCGCCGGGTATCGCGGCGCCATGATCGAAAAAGATCTCGGAACACGGGCCGCACGGGCCGGTGTCGCCCATCGACCAAAAATTGTCTTTGGCGCCGATGCGCGAAAAACGCTGTGGATCAACCTTGATTTCGTTCAACCAAATCGCGGCGGCCTCGTCGTCTTCCTCGTACACCGTGATCCATAATTTTTCACGTGGTAGTTTTAATTCGGTAGTCAAGAATTCCCACGCGAAATAGATCGCCTCACGCTTAAAATAATCGCCGAAGCTGAAGTTGCCGAGCATTTCGAAAAAGGTGTGATGGCGCGCGGTGTAGCCGACGTTTTCCAGATCGTTGTGCTTACCCCCGGCGCGCACACAACGCTGCGCGGTCGCGGAACGCGTATATGGCCGTTTTTCCAGGCCTAAAAACACGTCTTTGAACTGCACCATGCCCGCATTGGTGAACAACAGCGTGGGGTCATTGCCCGGTACCAACGGGCTGGTGGGCACTACGGTGTGGGTCTGGCGTTTGAAATAATCTAAAAACAACGCGCGAATTTCACTACTGCTCAACTTCTTCATCGTCTGCTCGACCTTTACGCTTCAAACCTTGGAGTACTATCTTGTTCACCGCCTGCGCATTAAACCCGCGCCGACGCAAAAACCGCGCATGCCGCGCCTGAGTCGCGATATCCGCGTGGCCGTCCGTCATATTGCGTCGTTCCGCCAAACGCTCTAAACGCCGCTGCCACTCCTGCGCGTAGGGCGCCAGCGTCACCGCGATCAGTTCGTCGCTCAAACCATGGGTGCGCAATTCTTGCCGCAGGCGTTCGGGGCCATAACCCCTTTCGACGCGCGCGCGCGTAAAGCTTTCTGCAAAACGGTGATCATCGACCACACCCAGGTCGATCAATTCGGCCAGCACCGCCGCGCCGATGTCCGCTGCGACTCCCGCTTGCGCGAGCTTGTTTTGCAATTCCAATCGACTGTGTTCGCGCCGCGCCAAACAACGGTAGACCAACGCCCGCGCCTCGGCGGGCGTGCCTGCCGTGGCGCGTTTAAGCGTCAACGTCCTCTTCCACGTCGGCCACGTCCGCCGTCGTGCGGGTGATGCTGGCGCTACGACTCATGACTTTTTCGCGAATCTTTTTATCGATTTCATTGGCCATTTCAGGATGTTCGCGCAAGAATTGACGCGCGTTGTCCTTACCTTGGCCGATGCGTTGACCGCCGTAGCTGTACCACGCGCCGGATTTTTCGACCAGACCTTCGTTCGAACCGATATCGATGATCTCGCCTTCGCGCGAAATGCCTTCGCCGTATAAAATATCGAATTCGGCCTGTTTAAACGGCGGCGCAACCTTGTTCTTGACGACCTTTACGCGCGTCTCGGAACCCACCACCTCTTCGCCCTTTTTGATCGAACCGGTGCGGCGGATATCCAAGCGTACCGAGGCGTAGAATTTGAGCGCGTTACCGCCGGTCGTGGTCTCGGGATTGCCGAACATCACGCCGATCTTCATACGAATCTGGTTGATGAAAATCACCAAGGTGTTGGAGCGTTTGATATTGCCGGTGAGCTTGCGCAAGGCCTGCGACATCAGGCGCGCCTGCAGGCCGACATGCGTGTCGCCCATCTCGCCCTCGATTTCGGCCTTGGGCGTCAGCGCCGCGACCGAATCGACGACCACGATATCGACCGCACCCGATCGCACCAGCATGTCGGCGATCTCCAGCGCCTGCTCGCCGGTATCTGGTTGCGACACCAATAAATCGTCGATATTCACGCCCAATTTTTGCGCGTACACCGGGTCTAGCGCGTGTTCCGCGTCGATAAACGCGGCCGTGCCGCCGTTACGCTGCGTCTGCGCGATCACGGACAATGTCAGCGTGGTCTTACCCGAGGATTCCGGGCCATAAATTTCAATAATGCGCCCCTTCGGCAGGCCGCCGACGCCCAGCGCCATATCCAGCCCGATAGACCCCGTGGAGATCACTTCCAGGTCACGCGATACGCTGGTATCGCCCATCCGCATCACCGAACCTTTACCAAATTGGCGCTCGATTTGACTGAGTGCGGCCGTTAAAGCCTTGAGTTTGTTCTGTTCCATTGCATCACCTTCACTGTGGGATCGAGTTGGGAAAGGGGGACGCGATCACGACTACGCCGCGCACGACTGCTGATTATTCCATAGATTGAAGCGGGGGCCTAGGGGGCAACGTCTTATATCTATATATCCGGTACCTTGTGACCCATCACGCGCCAATGTCCACCCCTAACAACCCTTAATAATCTCATTTAAAAAGAATGTTATTAACCCGGCATCGAAATATATTGATTATCCCCTCTCCCTCACCCTCCCCCGCAAGGGGGGAGGGGGTTTTTCAGACTTATTTCGATGCCGGGTTAATAATTTCGGAATTTTCAACCCATCCGCCCCCATACAGCCCGAACTGCAAGATCACTGGCTCGGCGCAAGACCCATGCTAACGCGACGTCCCCCAACGCTCGCGCACCCGATACCGCACGCCGGTCGGCAAGGATTGGGATTCCACCAGCGCGAACCCCTCCACAGGCCAATTCAACGCCGGGAACGCCATGGCATCGTGCGGGCGCGTGCGCACCTTGCGCAGCAGTGTCGTATGGGGAACAAAGGGCCTGTCCTCGATTTGCACGCCACAAGACAGGGCCACCGCACGCAGACGCTGCACCAGTTCCATCAACGGCACAGGTACGACGCTGGCCCCGGCATACAACACCTGCGGTTTAACGAAGTAGTCGATGTGATCTAACCGCAAACGATGAGGCTCAAACGGCAGTTTGGTGGCGGCCATCGTCACGCAGTGTCGCGTTTCCGCGGAGACGCTGCCCAGATACACCAAGGTGATATGCAGATTCTCCGGGTCCACCCACACCCCCGGCAATGCGGGTGCATGGCTATGCACCCATGCCGCCAACGCGGCACGCACCTCGGCATGCGGCCATAGCGCAAAAAAAAGACGCGCGTTGCCTGTGTCGTTACCCATCACGCAGCAACGCGACCAGCCCCTCCAACGCCGCCAACGCCGCTGCCTGGCGCACCGCGTCACGGTCGCCCGTAAACTGGTGACGTTGTACGCTGATCTTGGCATCGCGTACCGCAAAACCTAGCCACACCAAACCTACCGGCTTGTCGACGCTGCCGCCGCTCGGCCCGGCGATGCCCGAGACGGCCACCGCGACATCTGCATGACTGTGGCGCAGGGCGCCTGCGGCCATCTCGCGCACCGTGGCCTCACTGACCGCGCCGTGGTGCGACAGTGTATCCACCGCCACACCCAGCATCTCCACCTTGGCCTCGTTGGCATAGGTCACAAAGCCGCGCTCAAACCAGCGCGAACTGCCTGCGGCGTCCGTGAGTATCTTCGCGATCAAACCACCGGTACAAGATTCCGCCGTTGCGATGCGCCACCCGCGCGCACTCAACAACTCGGCCAAATATTGTGCTGCACGCGCCAATTCATCCATGCCATTGGCCTATGCTACAATCGCGCACCTCGGCGCGCCGCAATAAGGAAACCATGTAATGTCCGCCCTCAGTGACCGCATTAAAGTCATACCACAACATTTTATACCACACCACACCTTATCCGGTGCGATGCATTGGCTTACCCGCATTGAAGCTACAATGTTTAAAAACCTTTTTATTAAAACCTTCATACGTTTATACAATGTCAACATGCAAGAGGCGCAAAACCCCGACCCGCGCAGCTATAAGCATTTTAATGAATTTTTCACACGCGCCTTACAACCCAATGCGCGCCCCCTCGCGGGCGGTAATAATGCCGTGGTCAGCCCGGTTGACGGCACCGTCAACCAATTGGGTAGCATTGACGGTCGACGGATTTTCCAGGCCAAAGGCCATCATTTTGATGTGATCGAATTGCTCGGCGGGTCGTATGAATTCGCTGCGCCGTTCTTGGGCGGACAATTCGCCACGCTGTATCTGAGCCCACGCGACTATCACCGCATCCATGCGCCGGTGCGCGGCGTGTTGCACGAAATGGTCTATGTACCCGGCCGACTGTTCAGCGTTAACGACGCGACGACACGCCTCGTGCCAGGCCTGTTTGCGCGCAACGAGCGTCTGGTGTGCCTATTTAACACGGAATTCGGCCCCATGGCCTTGGTGATGGTGGGTGCGATCTTTGTGTCGAGCATGGAAACAGTGTTCGAAGGTGTCATCACCCCCACTCGCGAACATGCGATACGCTACTGGAGCTATGAAGAATCACCGCACATATTTTACAAAGGACAAGAACTCGGCCGCTTCAACATGGGTTCGACGGTCATCTTATTGTTTGGAAAAGGTGTGGAATGGAATCCCGCGCTGACTGCAGGCATGCCTATAAAAATGGGGCAACTTTTGGCACAACACAAGCCCTAGCCGCCTGTAGGCGTTAGGCGATCATCGCAAGGAAAAACGCCTGAGACAGATTTATTGATCGTTTGACGCGAATAACCGTCGCTGTTTACTAAACTACATTAATAACGCAAAAGATAGAAGAATCTGACCAATACCGCAGCAGATCAGCTCTAAGACTGACGGGGGCAAAAGCCCCCCGCGTCTGTTCGCTCAACCTATATTGTTAGGCGACTTGACTGGGGTTTGCGGCCATCTGTGCCGCGCAACGCATGACTTCCTGTAATGTACGGAAGGCGCGAATATCGTAGTCACGAAAGCCCACGCCTACACCGTCATTGCTGGCTCTGATCACCCTGGCATGCAACCGATGACGCACCTTGTGTTCGTCACCCAATTGAAACACCAGTTCAAATTCTGCGCCTTTAGGCAGCACCCAAGAAACGCAGTTAATATAGGCGCCACCCAACCCAACGTTAAGGGTTTGACAATTTGCAACCATAGTTCCTTGATAATGTATTTCTACCATCAGTGTTGCCGTGCGCCGCTGACTCCAACGCCGTTCCACCGGTACTCCCTGTACATGAAGGGCATCTGTCATACGCACTACCTCTGCCAACCGAGCTGCCATACCCCCTCCTTACGTTAACTACAGATTGCGAATTCACGCTTTAACTTAATGCTAGGCAAGTTGTGCGCCAAACAATGCTCGAATTACGCCTATCCTGCGCGAAAATGCTGTAAAAACGACACACTAACGCGGCAAAACCCCTCTTATCCTCGCCATTAACCGGCATCGTAAGCATTCTTTGTAAGATAATGCCTACATATAGTTATCGAATCAGCTTACACGATACTGAAATCAAAACTCAATACTTCAGCAAGTGATGGAATACCCTCGCTGACCATAAATAAGCGGTCTAAGCCTACTGCCACGCCAGCGCTGGCGGGTAGACCTGCATCCAACGCGGCAATAAACCTCATATCTTGCGCCGTAATTGGCAACCCAAGCTGACGTCGCTTTGCGACATCGGCATCGAAGCGCGCACGTTGTTCGTCCGCATTACATAGTTCGTGAAACCCATTTGCGAGCTCCACGCCGTTATAGAACAACTCAAAACGCTCTGCGACCGGTGGCGGACCCGCTCGTTTACGCGCCAATGCGGCCTGCGAGGCAGGGAAATCGTAAAGAAACACAGGTTGTCCATGACCCAGGCGGGGTTGTACCGCATGTGAAAAAAGCAAATCCAACCAAAAATCCCTATCTTCTTCTGTGTTGTTGCTTATTAACGACAACGCATTTTTTTCTACGCAGGATTTAATTTTTTCTAGAGGGTCTGTATGGGGGTCAACGTGCAATATCTGCTCAAAGGCCTCTGCATAACTCAACCGAATGGCGGGTGAAAAACCTAACACTTCGTGCAACAATTCATCCATCTCTAACATCAAATCACGGTCGTTATAGCCCGGCCTGTACCATTCCAGCAGTGTAAACTCCGGATTATGTACTTTTCCGACTTCGCCATTGCGAAAAACCTTACAGATTTGGTAAATCGGGCCGCTGCCTGCCGCTAACAGGCGCTTCATAAAAAACTCTGGAGACGTATGCAAATACAGCAGTCGCTCTTTTGCGACAACGGCGCCACCAAACGTGGTTTCGAAGCTGTCTAAATGCACATCGGTGGTTGCGGCACGGGAGAGTATCGGTGTCTCGACTTCCAACACACCACGGGTGTGGAAAAAGGTGCGGATTTTATTGATAAAAACGGCGCGACGACGCAACACCTCAAACGTTGCCGAGGGTCGCCATGCTGCGCCGTGGGGGGGCGTCATTACACGAACGACATTATTCTTTTACGCGCGAGACATATTCACCAGTGCGCGTGTCCACCTTAATAGTTTCACCGATTTCGACAAACAACGGCACCTTCACTACGGCCCCTGTCTCTAGCGTCGCGGGCTTACCTCCGCCGCTGGCGGTGTCACCGCGTACGCCAGGATCGGTCTCGACGACCTTGAGTGACACGTGGTTTGGCGGCACGATGCTGAGCGGCAAGCCATTCCACAACGTGATGATGCACACATCTTGTTCTTTCAGCCATTTCGCCTGATCGCCTACGGCCTTGGCATCGACCGCCATTTGCTCAAAGCTCTCGGGATGCATAAAATTCCAGAACTCGCCGTCGTTGTAGAGGTATTGCATTTCTACATCGGTCACGTCCGCCGCTTCAGCGGTATCGCCGGACTTAAAGGTTTTTTCGATCACACGGCCGGTTTTGAGATTGCGAATACGAACGCGATTAAAGGCCTGACCCTTACCCGGTTTTACATACTCGTTTTCGAGTATGGCATAGGGATCGCCGTCCAGAATGATCTTGACGCCGGCCTTGAATTCATTGGTGCTTAAACTCGCCATCCGTAACCTCGTTAGGTGTATATAATTCGCGTATGATACCGCGAAATCGCGCGCCTGGGCAGGCGTATCCACCTACTAATTGCGCCGTTGGAGAAGTTTCACCCATGCAAACTGTCGCGTCGATACCCCCCGTACGCTGGCAAAGCGAGTTACAACAGGCCCTGCGTGACCCTGCGGAGCTGTGGCAAATACTGCAACTACCGCCTCACTTCCTGGCGGCTGCCCTGCAGGCGGCGCAACGCTTTGCGCTCCGTGTCCCGCGCAGTTATGTCGCGCGTATGCGCGTAGGCGATCTCAACGACCCGTTGCTGCGCCAAGTGCTGCCTTTAGGGGAGGAACTGTTACCTATTCCCGGCTTTAGTAGCGACCCGGTGGGTGATCGCCACGCGTTGGTAGGGCCCGCCGTACTGCACAAATATCATGGCCGCGCCCTGGTGATCACGACCGGGGCCTGTGCGATCCATTGCCGATATTGCTTTCGGCGTGAGTTCCCTTATGACGAGCATCGTGGCGCCCTCGGGACTGCGTGGCCAAACACCCTCGCGACACTGGCACGGCTTCCTGACGTGGGCGAAATCATCCTTAGCGGCGGTGATCCGTGTATGGTCAGCGATGAGCGCCTGGCGCTGGTCGCAAAAGACCTCGCCGCGTTGCCGCAAATTCACACGCTACGCATCCATACGCGACTGCCAGTGGTGTTACCCAGCCGTATCACCGACGGTTTGCTGCGCGCGCTGACCGCCACCCGATTGATCCCTGTGATGGTGATACATAGTAACCATGCCCAAGAATTAGATGATGAAGTAGCCGACGCGCTGTCCCGGTTGCGCGCGGCGGGGATACGATTGTTCAACCAGACGGTACTCTTGCGTGGCATCAATGACGATGCACAGACCTTGGCCGCACTGTCGCGGCGCGTATTTGAACTAGGCGTAATACCCTATTACCTCCACCTACTGGATCGCGTGCAGGGGGCGGCCCATTTTGAGGTCCCCGAACTCGAGGCCTCATCACTCTATGCCCAACTTGAGGCGCAGTTGCCTGGATATCTCGTACCGAGATTGGTCAGAGAGGTGGCGGGCGCCCCGGCTAAGACACGCGTACGCTAGATTCAACCTAGCGGCCTGTCGGATTTAGGACTGATCTGCTGCGGAAAAGCCATTTTGGCCGTATTTTCCGATTTTTTTCGTTAAACCTAGTAACGGCGGTCAACCGCCGCTGCTAGGTTCAACGAATTCCCAATGATTCTCAGCGTCAATTGACGCTTAAGCACACGAGGTGTAACCTAAATTCAGAGGACGGACGGCCCTGAACTTACCCAAAAAGGGATCAAGGAGATGCTCTTACTCGCCGAAAACCTGAGACGACTCATCGCGCTTGATACGCGGTTTCTACGGCGAGGACTGTCTTTGAGCACCCCTACCGGCCCCCTGGGCCTCTATCTACCGCCACTCACGCCACAACCCTTGGCAGGGCAATTTGCAGACATAAAGGCACTGGAAGCGTGGATACGCGCCTTGCCCATTGCCAATGTTGGAGAGAGCGCACGCGCGGTTTATACCGCACTACACGCCAGCAACCGTAGCGCGTTGCCACCGGATCAGCGACTAAAAAGCGTGGAATTGTTACGCCCTGTGATCCTATTTCTAACCTCGGCGTTAGAAAAGCATTATCTGGAACAAGCATTTCCATTACAGGAACGCAGCTATCAAACTGCCGAGCTCGTACGCGAATTGGACGCCGAAATGGCCGCCGGCTATAAGCGAGTCGTAGAAGATTTCCTGTCCGGCGCGGATGACAAGATAGACCCTAAACTCCTGCTCACGGCAGTGCAACGCGCAACGCATTATTTGTCACACATCCTGCTGACATCACATCAAATCTACAGCGCGCCCTTTGACTACATTTGGAAGGAACTCCATCACCTGTACCTGTTTGCAGAACAAAATCACCTGCAGGCGGTGCCCGTGGCAGATACCATCAGTGGAGAATCCGACCACCGCTCCGTCGAAGACGACTATAAAGGCGCATTATTATTCGCGCTTGCCAACCCCAACCGTCTCGCGCAACGGAATATGTCGCAGGTCTTTGCCCTCGCCTCCCATTGGGCCAGCCAGTGCGAACTGCTGCACGCAACAAACACCCAGGCGTTGCCGGGACTATTTGTCGTAGACCTGGCACAAGATTCCGGCCCCAAGGCATATCGTGCTGAAGATCACCATTCCGAACACCTACGCGTCATCAACACCGGCCGCTTGTTACAAACCGTCAAAGACCAGGGGATGCACGTACGCGAACTTCCACAGTGGCAGCGTACCGCCACCTACAAGCCGGTCAGTCAGGTCCAAGAGCTCATGCAACGCCTCATTACACTGTGGGGCAGCGCACCACAACGAGAATTTTCTCGCACCGGTAACAATCACCACGCTCAATTTGTATTAGGGCTGCCCGCCCTCTATGAACAATTAAAACCGACCGCATCGACCATGGCTTATTCCGACAGCGCAGTGACATTTAGCCATCCTGCAGAATTTCGTTTACAAACGCCTTCCGATGCCACGCCACCTGAAACTGATATATGGTCGCTGGCGGAGCACGTTGATTTTAAAGATGCACCCCCTGCGGCACCGCTGAAGACAGAACCTTCTGATCCGCCATGCCCACCCCCTTATGCATGTTACGTCACCAACGAAAGTGCCGGGGGCTGTCGATTGATTTGGAAAAACGGCGAAGACACCCGCGTCGGGGTGGGCGGCCTCATTGGCATCCGACACATTGACTTTGGCGGAGAAGTCACCTGGAAAATCGGTGTGATACGCTGGTTGAAGGTTATCACCCGACATGATCTGGTCATGGGGATAGAGTTTATTGCACAACACGCACGGGCGGCGGTGATCCGCAGGACCCATGCCGGCCTACGCGGGGTCGAATATGCGCGTGCGCTTTTACTACCCCAAGCGCCTGGAATGAGTATCGCGCACTCCATCATCACGCCCCCGCTGTATAAAGAAGGGGATC
>JAOUGF010000320.1 GCA_029857925.1 Gammaproteobacteria bacterium | reverse complement strand
ATGCCCCTGAAAACTAAATGCAGGGCGATCCGTACGATGAATGCCCTGCAACGATTGGTCGAACAAGGATCGGTGCGTGGGTGTTAAATTCTTTGGCAAGCTCGTCTCGTCGACCGCGAAACCGTGATTTTGGCTGGTGATCATTACTGTTTTGCGCGCAATATCCAACACCGGGTGATTGGCGCCGTGATGACCGAATTTCATCTTTACAGTCTTCGCGCCGCTGGCCAACCCCAACAATTGGTGCCCTAAACAAATACCAAACAGCGGCAGACCGCACTCAACGATCTCTTTAATTGCGTTGATCGCGTACGTACAAGGTTCAGGATCACCCGGCCCGTTCGACAAAAACACACCGTCCGGTTTCATCGCCAATACCTCGCTCGCAGGTGTTTGCGCGGGCACCACGGTCAACCGACATCCGCGATCCACCAACATGCGCAAAATATTTAATTTGGCGCCGTAATCATAAGCGACGACGTGATACGGCGTCTGCGCGGGGGTCACAAACCCCTGCCCCAACTGCCAACTGCCTTCACGCCATTCGTAATTGCGCTTGACCGTGACTTCCTTCGCCAGGTCCATACCCTTTAAACCAGGAAAACCGCGTGCCGCCGCCAAGGCCGCCTGTTCGTCTATATGATCGCCCGCGACGATACACCCGTTCTGCGCGCCCTTTTCGCGTAACACACGCGTCAGGCGGCGGGTATCGATGCCTGCAATCGCGACGATGTGCTGATTGCGCAAATAGGCGTCTAGTGGTTGTGCCGAGCGCCAACTACTGACGATAGGCGACAGATGTTTGATGACCAAACCCGCGGCATACACCTTGGTGGATTCTTGATCTTCGGGGTTCACACCGACATTCCCGATATGTGGATATGTCAGCGTGACAATCTGTTGTGCATACGAGGCGTCAGTCAATATCTCTTGGTAGCCGGTCAGCGCAGTATTGAATACCACCTCACCCACCGTCTGACCGGGGGCACCAATGGACTCGCCGCGAAACAAACTGCCATCCGCGAGGGCTAACAGGGCCGGTTGTCTCAAACCATCCTCCTACAGGCGCGTGCAAAAACGGGGGGAGTCCAATCGGACGCCCCCCGCTAGGGAAACTTAGGTTAGTGCTGGAAAATCGTTAGGCAATTCTACAGAGATAGCGCTGCGATGTCTACCCACCTTACGCGATTTCCCACACCGGGTGTCCAGACTAAATCCAAGACACCCTGGAAGGACTTATTTGGATTCGATCTGGGTCTTATTTTGTTCCCACTTCTGGTAGCACTCTAAACCACAAAAATGCCGCACATAATCTTTGGCTTCTGCATTCTTGGCCCCGGATTCAGGGATTTCCGTCAGACACACCTCGCATTCCACTGTGCCTTCTGTCTGCAAAACCTTTTCCGCCTGCTGTTCCATAAGACCTCCTACGCGCGTGTCGCGCAACTGTTGGGTCGTCCTTCAACTGGAAACATGAACTATCAGCAAAACCACTTAACGGTTTTGACAATACAAGTGGCGAAAAGTGCCTATTATCCGAGCAAAAGTTAACGCAACCCGAGCACGTCCTGCATGTCATAGAGCCCGGCAGGTTGCTGCGACAACCAGCACGCCGCCCTCATCGCACCCTGCGCAAACGTGGCGCGACTGGAGGCCTTGTGGGTAATTTCAATGCGCTCCCCCACCCCCGCAAATAAAACTGTATGATCGCCCACGACATCGCCCCCACGGACAGTGGCAAAGCCGATGGTCTGCGGATCGCGCGCCCCGGTGATCCCTTCACGCCCATAGACGGCGACCTTTTTAAGGTCACGCCCCAAGGCCTCGGCGACCACCTCTCCCATGCGTAACGCAGTCCCCGACGGGGCATCGACCTTATGCCTATGATGCGCCTCGATAATCTCTACATCAAAGCCTTCGCCCAGAGTTTTCGCGGCAATTTCCAAGAGTTTAAAGGAGACGTTTACTCCCACGCTCATATTGGGTGCCATGACCATTGCAATCGTCTGACTCGCCGTCTGCATGTGCCTTTTTTCCGCCTCAGAAAAACCGGTCGTTCCGACGACAATGCGCTTGCCGTGGGCACGGCACCACTCGACATGGGCCACGCTTGGCGCTGGACGGGTAAAATCGATCAGCACGTCAAAATCACCCACCGCATCTAAGTGGTCGGTAATCGCAACACCTATGCGCCCCACGCCCGCCAATTCCCCTGCGTCCACGCCGACAAGGCTGGAGCCCGACCGCCCAAGCGCGCCTGCCAACTGGGCGCCCTGCGCGTGGCTCACGGCCTCTATCAAATGCTTACCCATGCGCCCGCCAGCGCCCGCAATTACGACTTTGATCATAGAGTTACCTTACCTATATGAAACTTGTGAAGAACCCTAGGAAAAACCTTAGGTAGTTGATTCTACAGTTAGAAAACCGTCAGCCGATATATCCTGTGATGAACCTGTGAGATTTATTTGCGATGCCCTTAGTACAATTGACCTATGCCGAAGTCAATGTCGGCGTACAACTGCGCTGGCCGGTCTACGATCAGAGCCGCCGTCTATTGTACAAAAAAGGGGCGGTCATCGAAAATGAAAATCAACTCAAACTGCTGCTGCGCCTGGGCCTCTATCGCGTAGAGCATGAAGAAGACGACGCCGCCAATCTCATAAACAAAGAAATCAACCCCTTCGCCTCCATTGCGGAATTGTGCTTACGCCTGGATAACACCAATACCTTGCTATTGGACCCTAGCAAGGCCAAGTCCACGGAAGAAATTCTCGATCGTGTTCAAAAAGTGGTGACCAAACTTATCTTACTCACAGAAGAAGATACTGATGCGACATTGGGCGCGATACATCTTGACCGCGACGGCATGTACACCTTGCTGCATCCCATCCACTCCGCACTGCTCAGCTACTTGATCGCGAAATCGCTGGATTATGCACCAGATCGTGTATTTTCTATCATGTCTGCGGCGTTGACCGCAAATCTCGGCATGCTGGAAATTCAAGACGAATTACAGTCGCAAAGCAAGGCATTGACAGAACAGCAACGCAAATTGATCGACACCCATCCACGCCGTAGCGTTGAAATATTGCAAAAGGCCGGTGTCACCGACAAACTATGGCTGAATATCGTCTATCAACACCATGAAAAAATTGATGGCACCGGTTATCCTAGAAAACTTGTCGGAAAAGATATATTGCAGGAATCAAAAATCGTGTCCCTCGCGGACCGTTATCATGCATTAATCACGCATCGCTCCGACCGCAATGCAATGGCACCGACGCAGGTACTTAAATCTCTATTTTTAGAACAAGGAAAAGAGATCGACGAAGGCATCGCGCAACTCTTTATCAAGACCTTGGGCGTGTTTCCGCCGGGCGCAATTGTCTCTTTGACGAATGGTGAAATCGCCATCGTCACGCGTCGTGGCACGGATAAAATGAAACCGACGGTGCGATCGGTCATCAACAACAAGAATACGCCCTATTCGCGCCCACTATTGCGCAATACGGAACACGATGAATACAAATTGGTAGGGTTGGCGCCGATTCCGAAGATTCCAATGATCGCATTGATGCGGTTGTGGGAGTATGACTGAACGGAACGGTGCTGGAATG
>JAOUGF010000319.1 GCA_029857925.1 Gammaproteobacteria bacterium | reverse complement strand
GGCACGGAGGGCGGCCGCCACTCCGGCAGCACGGCCACCAGGCGCCGCGCCCGCACGTCTTCGGCGACCACGCGCACAGGTAACACACCGATACCGATGCCGCGACGCGCCAGACTTTGTATCGCCTCAGGGGAATTCAGCGCAATCTGCCCGACGGGCGCATAATTCCAATGTGCGTCGTTGCGCCACAAATTCCACGTCACGCGCTGACCATTCGCGGCGAGAAATGCAATCGCGGCGTGCCGCGACAATTCGTCAGGCTGTTGCGGCGCCCCGTGGCGTGCAAGATATACGGGGCTTGCATACAAACCAAATTGATGTTCATCCACCTTACGCACCACCAACGTCGCATCGTCGGCCAATTCGCCCAGACGTATCGCCAAGTCGAATTGTTCGCCGATGATATCCACCTGCCGCGCAGACAGGTCGATGTCTAATTGGATATCGGAAAACTGTTCGATAAACGTCGCAACGGGGTCACACAGCGTATGCCGAAAATAGTCGCTGGGCATGGACACGCGCAACACGCCCTGCGGCCGCGCCTGTTGGCTATATGCAAATTCGCGGGTCAACGCAACGTCCTCCGCAACGCGACGGCTGTGCTCCAAAAACGCGGCGCCAAACTCCGTCAGCACTAAGCGACGCGTGGTGCGCACCATCAATTTTTGGCCGATGTCTTCCTCCAGCTGGGCCAGGCGGCGCGACACTGTGGCCTTAGGCATGCCTAAGCGCGTCGCGGCGCGCACCACGCTGCCTTGTTCCGCAACGGCGGCAAACAGTAGTAAATCATCGGCGGATAGGTTAGATTGTTCCATTATTGGGCCAGTATATCCCAATACCATGGCTTTATGCATCCACATGGAATGATTACACTACGCTACCGACCCTATCCATGCCAGGAGGCATTTAATGACCCTACTTTTTTCACCGACCACACTTGGCAAACTGACCTTGCAAAATCGCATGGTGATGGCGCCGCTGACACGCAGTCGCGCGATTGGCAATGTCGCCAATGCGTTGATGGCCAGCTATTATGCGGCGCGTGCGAGCACCGGTCTGATCATTACGGAAGGCGTCTCCCCATCGCCCAACGGCCTGGGTTATGCGCGCATTCCAGGGCTATACAGCGCGGAACAAACACGGGCGTGGCGACCGGTCACGGACGCCGTGCATCATGGCGGGGGCAAGATTTTCGCGCAATTCATGCACACCGGTCGCGTCGGCCACAGTGCGAACCTCCCCAGCGGCGCACGCGTGCTGGCCCCTTCGGCGATCGCGCTGAGCGGTGACGTGTGGACGGACGCGCAAGGTATGCAGCCGTATACCCCGCCCACAGCGATGACCGAAGAACACATCGCCGACGCCATCGAAGAATACGCAACCGCCGCGCGCAACGCGATGGAGGCGGGTTTCGACGGTGTGGAATTGCATGGCGCGAACGGTTATCTGATCGATCAATTTTTGAGTACCGCATCGAATCAACGTACCGACCGCTGGGGCGGAACGATCGAAAATCGCGCGCGCTTTGCCGTCGAGGTCGCACGCGCGACGATACAGGCCATAGGCGCAGAACGCGTAGGCATGCGCTTGTCGCCTTATGGCGCGTTCAACGGCATGGTGCCAGATGCAGAGACAGACGCGTTATACCTGCACCTCGCCACGCAACTGTCCGCACTCGGGTTGCAATACATACACATCGTCGATCACAGCTCCATGGGCGCGCCACCAGTCAGTGATGCGCTAAAACAAAAACTGCGCGCCACATTCAAAGGGGCGTATATTTTATCCGGCGGTTACGACGTTGCACGCGCGAATGCCGATCTCGCCGAACAACGCGGCGACCTGGTCGCCTTCGGCAGGCCGTTTATCTCCAACCCGGATCTGGTGCGCAAATTGCGCGACGGTATCGCGCTTACCGCGCCCGATCCCACCACGTTTTATACACCGGGCGAAAAGGGCTATACGGACTATTAAAAATAGCACACGGCGCGGATTTTCCTGTTACATGGGATAGTCCGCGCCCTGCCCTCCTTTCAGGCGCGGGCGGCATTCATTTTTCTGACTTCTCGGCAAGAACTTGCTTGATGATTTCCTCCGCTATTTTTTTGTTTTTGGTATAACTGCGGCTTTTGATCCTCGGCTCTCTTTCGAGGACGATATTCGCGTAACGTAACGCATGCGCATGCTGACCGTTGCGCAGATAAATCTTCGCGGCATTCACCACCGGCGTCAGTTGATCGGGATAGCTTTCGTGTAGAAAATTATACAAAGCTAACGCCTTTGCATCCTCGTTGACATACATATAAATATGCGCGGCCATTTTCCAGTGGTCTATGGCAGTCGCATAGCGAAGATTGTGTTCAAGAAACGCGTTGAGGCCGTTAATGTCGTGGGATTTCGCCGCCAAATAGGCAAGCCCCAGCGAGGCATCCGCTGAATCGGGTTTAAGCAATAACGCCTTTTTAAAATATCCTGTCGCCGCCGTGTCGTCCAACAAGGAGGCCTTGTATCCACGGGAATAATAGAAATCTGACGCGGCGCCCAAAAGACCCGGCACAACCAAACCCGCGAGGACTACCGCTACCCCCCACAACGACTTTCGATAAATTACCGATTTTTCTTTTTTTTCCACCTTTATCAATGCGGCGGCCACTAACCCGATGATTAACATTCCCGAAACGGAATTTAAGACCACTGTAATAAGACTTTTGAATACCGCAAAATAACCGAGCGCACCCAACGAGCCGCCGCATCGGTAGCTGGCGCGCAGCAGCCACACCAAGAATACAACGGCGAATATACCGCCCAGCAAGCCCAATTCGGCAGCCATTTGCAACGGCAGATTGTGTGCATCCCGGGTATACGCGGCGTAATCACCGAGTTTTTCCCGCAAATACGGATGTTCGTGAAATAACTTTTGTAAGGTCTCCGGGACGTGCCCCCCAAACTGGCGATACCCCACGCCGGTGAAAAAATGATCGCTAAAGAGGGTCAACGCCACTAGCCATAACAATATCCGTCCTTTAATCGAATTCGGAAAATACACCGCCATCACTAGCGCCGCAACCAGCACCAATGAAATCAAAATAATCCATTTTATTCGTGTATCCTGTCGTGGGAAGCTCGACCAAATAAACGCTACCGCGAGAAAGATCAATCCTCCCTTATTTTTTAGCACCACTAATCCGATCAGCAAAATCACCGCGAGTGGCCAATAAATCCTCCCGGCGGTTTGCCGCAGATGATGCAATAACAACATCGCCGCAACCAAAAGGAATGACAAAAACTCCTCGTTACCCACCATGCCTGAGGCGTGGGGCCGACGACAACACAGCGCGTCTGGCAACCACGCATCCAACCCGATCTTCTGCATCAACACCAAAGGGATCTGTGACAGCGCGGCCACTATTATCCACGCATACATCCTGTCGCGAGTCGCCGCATCCATCTGCACCATCGCGTAAGCGATCAGCGCGCCGCTGAGTACTAGACCACTATATTGCAATGCGGTATAGGGGGTCGTTGACCACCCCGAGGAAAGCCCCGCCCAACCGACCACCAACAACACAACGATCTGCGCGCGCAACGCAGGTTGCTGCAGTCTTTGCTGGCATATCAAAT
>JAOUGF010000318.1 GCA_029857925.1 Gammaproteobacteria bacterium | reverse complement strand
CAATACCAAAAAGTTGTGCCGATAAGTGGGGTCGATAAGTGGGGTCCGATAAGTGGGGTCACGATAAGTGGGGTCAGACTCGAATTGCCCGCCTATCCAACTATAACCCTCAACAAAACTTGCCCCGGGTTCCGCTACGCTACACCCAGGCTACTTTCCCGTTTTGTACAAATTTCAACCAACCCCGACAAACCCACCCCCCACCGTCGAATAAATCTATTCAAATCTAGTGGATGTTTACACCAAGATACCGATGGCGTCTACTGACATTTAAAGCAACCGCCTCTCTGGTAGCTCAAAATCGCAGTGAGAGCACGAGAGGCATACCCACGGTCGCGTGGATTGCCGGTGAGTTCTTGCGGCACGCCTGGTTTTTCCAGGCGCTTCAATCCCAATTGGAGGGTCGTGGGCGCATCAAATGAACATCCGGAGTCATGTAAATACGGAGTTGAACTCCATTTTTGCATGTGAAACAATATGTCCATGATAAAACGCGATATTGGCGCCGAACTGGCCCTGCTGCTGAAGGAATATCCCGTGGTGGCCCTGCTGGGCCCGCGCCAATCGGGCAAGACCACGTTGGCCCAGTCCATCCCCGGGTATCGCTACTGCAACCTGGAACTGCCCGAAAACCGGGAGTTTGCGGCCCACGACCCCAAGGCATTTTTGCGGCAGTTTGCGCAAGAACCGGTGGTGTTCGACGAGATTCAACGCATGCCGCACCTGTTGAGTTACCTACAGGCCATCGTCGATAGCCGCAAGATCAATGGCCAATTTATTTTGACCGGGTCACATCAACTGGAACTCAAGGCGGCCGTGACCCAATCGCTGGCGGGGCGCGTCGGTATCCTGCATTTGCTGCCGTTCTCGATGTCGGAACTCACCCACGCCGAAATACAATTCGATCGCTTCGAAGAATACGCCTACCGGGGATTTCTGCCCCGCGTGTATGATCAACACCAACGCCCTACCCAAGCGTATTCGAATTATTACCAAACCTATGTCGAGCGCGATGTCCGTCAACTCATTAATCTGAAAGACACCACGCTTTTCGAAAAATTCATGAAATTGCTGGCGGGTAGAACAGGCCAGTTGATTAACTACAATTCGCTGGCGGGCGATGTGGGTGTCGATGCCAAGACCATTAAACACTGGTTGGCCATTTTGGAGGCATCGTTCATCGTTTTCAAACTCCCGCCGTATTTCAACAACTTCGGCAAACGCTTGATCAAATCGCCGAAGTATTACTTTGTCGAAACCGGATTGTTGACCTTTCTGTTGGGCATCGAAAAACCGGAACAGCTGACACGCGACCCTTTAGTCGGTGCCGTTTTCGAAAACTTGGTGGTCATGGACTGTCTGAAGTCGCAATATAATCGCGGGAAAATGGCCAATCTTTATTTTTACCGGGACAGCAGCGGACTCGAAATCGATCTTCTCAATCAGCGCGAGCAAGGCTTTGTCGCGCTGGAATGCAAATCCGGTTCTACATTTAGTTTGTCGTTGTTTGGAGGATTGGAGAAATTTTCCAAGCTCATCCCACATCTTCATCACGCCTATGTGGTCTATAACGGAGACACCAAACAACTCAGCGATAACAAGACCGCGATGCGGTTTGATGGGGTTGGCGAAATATTCGAATAATGGCATCAAACCTGCCTCACCACACGTACCCCACGCACCGGAATCGCCTGTCATGCCGCACCCTAGCCCGCGTTATTTTGAATTGCTGGATCAATATAAAAAATTGCATCAAGAAGGCGATGTCGCCAAAGGCGTGCCGGGGGCGGAGATGTTTCGCGGTATACGTCTGTTGCCTCAGGCGCCGCGCATCGGCCAGTTGGCGGCGGAGACCGGCGCGACGTCGTTGCTGGACTATGGCTGCGGGAAGGCCGAACAATACACCGTGCCCTATGACGCGCCGGACGGGCGTCGCTGGCCGACGGTGTTGCAGTATTGGGGCATCACCCAGCTGCAGCGCTATGACCCCGGCTACGCGCCGTTTAGCGAGAAACCCACCGGCAAATACGACGGCGTGGTGTGCACCGATGTGTTGGAACATTGCGCGGAAGAAGATATGCCGTGGATTTTTGAAGAACTATTTTCGTATGCCAAAAAATTCGTGTTTGTAAACGCGGCGTGTTTCACCGCGAAAAAGACGTTGCCTAATGGTGAGAACGCACACTGCACGGTAAAACCGCCGGACTGGTGGATCGCGCTGTTCACCGCCACCGGCAGGCGATATCCGCACATCATCGGGGAAATCCAAATTCAATATATGAAGCAATCCGGTGACACGCAGACATTGGAGACGATGATCCTGTCCAACTCGCGCACAGACAGCGTTAAATTGGCAGAAAAATAAAAGGCCCACCCTCGCGGGCAGGCCATCAGTTTACGAACGCTTAACTTAAGGTAACGTGGCTGGACGCGCGGGCGGTGTAAAACCGGCGGGCGGCGTGAAGCCAGCGGGCGGCGTAGGACGTGTGCCCGGCGCGGGCGGTGTGAACCCGGCAGGCGGCGTGAAGCCCGCGGGCGGCGTCGGACGCGTACCCGGTGTGGGCGGTGTGAACCCGGCAGGCGGCGTGAAGCCCGCAGGCGGCGTCGGACGCGTGCCTGGCGCGGGCGGTGTCACACCCGCTGGCGGTGCGGGCGGCGTGATTCCTGGCGGAGGTGTGAAGCCTGCGGGCGGTATTGGGCGCGTGGCACCTGCGGGCGGCGTGATGCCTGCGGGGGGTGTCACTCCGGCGGGCGGTGTAGCGGGTCTGCCACCGGCGGGCAAGCCGACCGCGAAGGCCGACATCGCAATCAAATTTCCGACAACAACAAAAGCACTCATTGCAATTTTGCGCATAGTTTCCCCACATTTGTTTGTCCTAACATGAATAGTATAGTGAGAATTATTTTGGGTCACCAATTAATATTGTTAATCCAGTTTGGCTAGCGATTTGAGGTGTTATTTTTCAATAAAAACACGACAGTTCTGCCGAAAAAACTGAATGGATTCTGAATGAATCGCGGTGATTCATTTAGGTGGCAGATAGGTAGCAGAATTGTAGCGTGCGCTACGTCTGCATTGTTACCTGCAAAATGGTGGATGCGCTGCGCTTATCCACCCTACAGCGCTGTAGTGCACCACGTGCACGACTTTTTAATTCGATGATCCGCGCAACGCATTTTAATTGCGTGCAGTGCACGCTACGTCAATTGGAAAAATGAGTAACCTAAGGTAGGGCGGATAAGCGCAGCGCATCCGCGAAATCAACTTCACCTCGCAGAAAAACTCCCGCGCTTCGTTAGCAGCCTAAGGTTCTGGGTAGGTTTCGTTGCCTCACATGAATGGTGGATGCGCTGCGCTTATCCACCCTACAGCGCTGTAGTGCACCACGTGCACGACTTTTTAATTCGATGATCCATGCAGCATGTCTACGTGCGCACAGCACACGCTACGTCTGCATTGTCACCCACAACATGGTGGATGCGCTACGCTTATCCACCCTACAGCGCTGTAGTGCACCACGTGCACGACTTTTTAATTCGATGATCCACGCAGCGCGTTTTAAGTGCGTACAGTGCACGCAACGTCTGCTGGAACCATGCGCGATGATTGCTGTGTGTGGCGTACAAAAATTG
>JAOUGF010000006.1 GCA_029857925.1 Gammaproteobacteria bacterium | reverse complement strand
ATTCTGTGTGGGTGTTGCGGCGACTGGCGCGCCGCACGTCTGTCGTTGATAGTTGAGCGTACGCGGAAGGCAGTTTATTGAACCTAGAAACGGCGGTTGACCGTTACTCCTACATCTAACGATTTGAAACAAATAAAATATTCGTAAATTTTACATCCACCCGATCGGTGAGAGCGCTATGCCGCAGATTGCACGCTTTACCGCACGCAGGGCGGCGTTGCAAATCTTGCTAAGGGCTGGCCATAGACTGCGATTTACGCCTTGCCCTGCGCACGCTAAAGCGCACACTCCACGGCATCCAACCGCCGTTTCTAGGTTGAAGCGTTTAGACGTTAAAACAAGCGCCTTTTTTAGCCACAAATTGTACATGCAACATTTGCACGGTCAGCACGAGCGTCATGATCCATTCCAACTTCATCAGATGATAATAAGACTCCATGTCCGTCGCAAATGACGCCTCGAGTATGCGCGTGCGTAACGACTCCACCTGTTGTGGGTTAAAAATACCGGCGTCTTCAACCGCGTCCGCAGACAAATACGGGTCTAACATCTCATCCATCTCAGGTTCAAAGAACCACTCGCGTATCGGGGTGTAAAACGCCTTCTTTTTGAAATTCCAAGGGTGTTGCGGCAAATGCGGCATCGCGATTTTCTTTAATATATATTTTTCGTTCATGCCGTTGAGTTTCAATTGCGGCGGAATGCGCGCGGCGAGTTCCACCAGCGGGTGATCTAAAAAGGGGACACGCGCCTCCACGCCATGGGCCATGCTCATGCGATCCGTTTTCCAGAGTATCCACCCCGGCAGGCGGGTCTTGGTTTCGATGTACAATGACTGGTTAACGCGGTGTCGTCCTTCGAGGTGCGGCTTCATTGCCTCCGCCGCCAGCGCCATTTGATCCTCTGCATTTGCGGATTTCTCAAATTCGGGATTAAACAAACCCGGAAGTTGATCGGTGGTGATCTGCCAGAAATCATACCAAGCGGGATAACAACCGAATCGGTCAACCACTTTTTGTTGGTGACTGCGGTCATGCAGATTGTAGAGCAAGTGTACCTGCGATGCAGAAAAATTCATGGTAAATTGGGTGTCATACAAGAGTCGGCGCAGACTTTGATCTTGTATATCGTTACCCCAAAGGCGCATATAGTCTTGACGGTAACAATCATAACCCGCCAAAATTTCATCCGACCCGTCGCCGGTGTAAACCACTTTATAGCCGCGCTGCTGCACCAAATCGGAAAGCAAATAATAGGGAATATCCAGCCCCATGCGTTGGGGTTGTTCGAGATGATAAACGGCGCTTTCCAATTCTTGGAGATAACACTGCCCGTTCTGCGAGCTCAACGTAATTTGCTGGTTTTCCACGCCAAGGTGATCGGCGATGCGATGGTAAATCGGCGACTCATCTAAATTTTCGTCGTCAAAACGAATTGAAAACGTCTGCACGGGTTTATCGTAGTGTTCGGTCAATAACCAAGTGGTGGTAGAAGAATCTATGCCGCCGGACAAATAGGCGCCTATGGGGACTTCACCTATGGTGTGACACGCGGCGGATTCGTTGAGCGCGGATTCAAACGCATTAGTCCAATACGTTTCATCAAGGGTTTCATATTCATGCTCGCGCGGAAAACGGATGTCCCAATACTGTTGCAATTGCGGGCCTGCGCCGCTTTTCAGCGTGAGGTGGTGGCCGGGCGGCAATTCGACGATGTCGAGAAACGGGGTGTGAGGCGAGATTGCAAATTGATAGTTAAAATAGTTGCGTATAGAGACGGGGTTTAACCGCGGCTCAACCCTGCCGGACGCGAATATCGCCTTGATTTCCGAAGCGGCGATGAGTTCCGCGCCGTTCCAATGATAGAACAACGGCTTAATGCCTAAGCGATCGCGGGCAAGAAACACGGTTTGGGATTCGGTGTCATGAATGATAAAACTGAACATGCCGCGTAATTTTGCAACGAATGTAGGGCCTTCATGTATGTACAACTGCAATATCACTTCAGTGTCGGATTTGTTTTGGAAGCGTATTCCGGAATGTTCCATCGCGCTGCGCAATTCGCGAAAGTTATAGATTTCGCCATTGAATACGATGGCGTATCGACCATCCTCACTCTGCATGGGTTGAGCGCCTTGCGCGATGTCTACAATCGACAGGCGCGTATGCCCGAGGGCTGCAGGTCCACGGAGTTGGGTGCTCTCGTCATCGGGGCCGCGGTGGGTAAGTGCACGTGTCATGCGTGCAATACATTTTTGATCCGCTGGTTTTCCGTTAGCTTGAAAAAAAAGTGCGATACCACACATGAGGCGCGCTCGTCAGGGTTAATGGGTACCTCTAAAAATCCGCTGAGCGGCGCATCGCGTCGTTGAAAAGGATCGAAAAATGCTCAGATATGCCGGGCCTTTGAGGCAACGTGTAAACTGCGCTTTTTCGCCCCTTTCCGCCTAGCGCTGCATCCCCTGATCGAATTTTTAGAGGTACCCTAATGTAAAAATGCCGTGTGCTGCCAATCTAGCAACTAAGCAAGGCGGCGTCAACACGCATCGGCGCGCGACGCAACTCAGTGTCCGCGATACATTTCTATAATGTCAGCTGAGAATTTATCCATAATTTTGGCTCTTTGCAGCTTCAAAGACGCAGTTATCAATGCATTTTCCACCGTCCATGGCTCTAAGGAAAGCGCCACGCGACGAATTTGCGCATAACCGGGAAATTGCTTTAAACAGGTGCTTATCGCCCCCAAAACGGCGCTTTGTACGCGCTCGTCTTTGAGGCTTGCGGGCGCATTTGTGACACCTAGTTTGGCGGCGAAATCCGACCACAAAGCGGCATTTAGCACAATCAAAGCGCAAAGATATGGCTTGCCTTCACCTATGACGACCACTTGTTCAAACAACGGGTTTAGCGTAATCGCCATTTCCATATCCACGGGCGGCACTTTTTCCCCATTGGAAAGCACCAGGATTTCTTTTATTCGACCGGTAATATAGATGTGCCCACGATCACCGATTTTTGCGAGATCCCCCGTATGCAGCCAGCCTTCGCTATCCACAGTGTTACGTGTCGCCTCGGGCATGTTTAAATACCCTAACATGATACTGGCGTTGCGCGTCATCAATTCCCCGTTTTGCGCTAGCTTGACTTCTATATCCGGCAATGCGGGGCCTATGCTTTCCGGAATATTATCCTGTAGTCGATTGACGCTGATTACCGGGCTGGATTCTGTCAGACCATACCCTTGACAGATCGGAAGCCCTAAACCGATAAAGGTACGTGCGATCGGGGTTGAGAGCGCTGAACCTCCACATATCGACATGCGCATGCGTCCACCCAGCTTGGCCATGACCTTTTTGGCGACCAATAAATTTAACAATGGCCAGAATAATAAGCCAGGATGCCACGCGCTGCGCCCTTGTTGAAATTCAAACCGTCTCCATCCGACGTTGACCGCTGTCTTAAATAGGTTGCGTGCAAGCGGAGATTTTTCTTGCATCTGAGTTTGTATTTTGGCGTAAACGCGTTCAAAAATGCGTGGCACGGTGATCAGTACGGTCGGTTTTACACTAATCAAATCCTCACCTAACTCGGCGACGGATCGCGCAAACGCAACGGCAGCACCCGCCATCATTGGAATGTAGTAGCCTACAGTGCGTTCTAACGTGTGAGATAGCGGTAAAAAAGACAGAAAAAGATCGTCTGCATAGACATTGATTGCACTGATGCCTGCGTGCGCATTGCACAGAATATTGCGGTGACTCAACATCACACCTTTGGGACGGCCCGTCGTACCAGAGGTATACACGATCGTCGCCAACTCATCCGTGCCTATGCCCTCTACGGGTTGTACGGTGCGTGTAGAAGCTTTGTACCAACTTTCATAGTCGCTCAATCGAGGCTCGCTACGCGCATGCAGTGGCTCTACGCTTACAACGCGGAAATCGGCTGGGAATTCCTGCATCACGGGTTCGACATTTTGCCATTGATCGCCATTTTCTATGAGTAAGAATTTAATCTGGGCGTCTTTTATGATGTAGGCGACATTGTCCGGCCTGTCATTAGGGTAAAGCGGTACAACAACCAGCCCCAAGCTCAACGCCGCTTGTTCGAAGTGGGCCCAGAGGGGGCAATTGCGCATCATGACGGCGACGCGGTCACCCTTGCGCAGTCCTACGCTGTCCAAGGCGCTGCGTAGGCGGGTCACCTGGGTAGCCGCTTCCAACCAGCGTAACTCGCACCATGCTTGTTTAGCACGGTCGAAGTAGCGGTAGGCCACCGCCTGCGGGCTGCGGGCGACCCGTGTGTTAAAGAGCCCCATCAGTGTCTGGGCTTGTTGTGGTGTAATAACATCGAGTGGGTGCATCGCCATGACGTGTTCCTTCAATAAGCCTTAATAGTAGGGGCATTGCGTTCTAGAGATCAATGCTAGCAGCCTCGCGGATTTTTGCCGGGTCTGCTGCGGAATTGGTCATATTTTTCGATCGTTTTTGTTAAATAACGGCAGCTTTACGCCCCAAACGAGAGAAAAATCCGCCTCTAGTGGCGTTCCCTCATTACGATCGCCTTAATTTACTACAGCTTGCTAGCTTAGCGACTATACAAAGCATAGGCCATACTATAGCGGCAAACCGTTGATTTATTAGCATACTGCAATTAATTTTAGAAAAGTAGGGGGGAGTCGATTAATCTAACCATAATATAGAAAGGGTATTATAGCGGCCTAGTAGAACTAGAATCTCTAAGTGAGTTTAGATTTAGTAAAATATTGAGTTGGTTTTAGGATTACAATGGCACACGTAAAACTTGTCTTCGATACAGAAAGGGGCTTGATAAAACCCATGACTGGAACAGGGGTAATAGGTGAGGCACGCGGTGAGCAGCCGAGGATATGTTATGTGGATGACTCGCGCACGTCCTCCATCCTCACCACAAAAGTGCTCAATCAATACGGCTATGCCGTTGAATATTATGAGCACGGTGATGCTGCACTCGAGGTGTTGTTGGATCAACATTTTGATCTATTGCTGTTGGATTTTGCCGCATCCAGCGCAGAAGGCCTGGGTGGCGAGCATTTAATACGTATTATTCGCAGCAGTGGCCATCCGCGCAATGCAACGTTACCCATTATCGTATTGGCAGGTAATAATGATCACGCTGCGGTAGGACAATTGAAGCCAACCGGCGCCAACGAAATTATCATGAAGCCTTTTAAGGGCAAAGAACTAGATAAAGTGATTCGTCGTTTGGTGGCCAGTTACCGCAGCAGTCTAGGTTTACCGCCGTTGAAAAGCGTCGTTTCCGTTCCTGGCGGACGGACTGACACCCCGGCAATGAAAACGGCGCAGAATACACCGCTATCGGCGCCTATTTCCACCAAACAAACCTATACTACACAAGCGCTTGAACAAAGGTTTCAAGCGATCACCGCTCACAAGGCGCAGGACGTCCCGGCGTTAGAAAACGATGATTCGAATGTCGCGGTCGCGGCACCCAAAACCACTCGCGAAATTCCTATCCTGGAACACGCAGTACGTGGCCGTGATGATCGCCAAAGGGAAGGAATATCGAGTGACACGGTTGATCTCACTGCAATTGATATCACAGCGGCAAATGTTATTGACGCACGGATTGTAGAGTCTACACCCGCACCCATGTCTCACTTACCCGATCGGCTGGCAATTATCGACGCGCGAGGGGAGGTGGTTGAGGCGGCGTTGGATGTTCCAACAGATCGCAGAAATCGCACACAGCCGAAAAACGATACGTCTGTGACCCGCGTCGGTGCGCAGACGACTGAATCTTTGGACACGGGACTCCTTGCGTTACTTGAAAAATTGGAGCAAGGCCATGAACGCTCGGCGCCCAATCCCTTCGTGACATCCTATTCTCCCCCTAAAACGGATTGGTTGACGCCGAGCAAAAATCTGTTGTCGTGGAAAACCGCGGGTGTGGCTGTCATCTTAGGCCTCGCGTTTTTAGGCGTGAAAAAATGGTCCGCACGCGAATCCGTGGCGTTCAATGTTGTGGTCGCCGAACGCGGGCCGATCTATGAAGCGATATCTGTGCCGGCCAAGGTGGTAAGTAAGCGCGTCGCCGATGTGACTCCTTATTTTGCTGGTCAATTGACCAAAGTAGAGGTCAAAGAGGGTGAAAGCGTCACGAAAGGGCAAAGTCTGGCGCAAATGGATGACAGAGACGCCCAAAGCGCGGTTAAACGCGCCGAAGCGAATTTATTGAGTGTTGAAGAAGAGGTTTCCAGAGCCAGCAAGAACCTGCAGCGGTTGCAGCGTGCGTTGGAATTGGGCGCGGTTTCACGGCAACGGGTAGAAGACGCCGAAGGCGAATGGCGTTCCGCGAGCGCACGTCATAGCGTCGTGGATGAGGAATTGCGTTCCGCAAAATTGGCGTTGGAACGTATGCAAATAGTGGCGCCGTTTGACGGTGTCGTGACATCTGTATTTGCGCACGCGGGAAAGTGGATTGCGCCGCCTGAGTCTATAATGACGGTCGTAGATATCAGTGCTCAAGAGGTGATCGCGAAGGTTGACGCGACGGATGCCTCCACGATCCAGGTTGGTCATGAAGTTTTATTATCTAATGAAGCCTTCGCTGGAAAAAAATGGGCTGAGAAGGTCTCGCGGATTGCGGCGACCACCAAACGCGATAACGCGTCGAATGCGATAGATGTCGCAATCACATTGAGCGCAAACGCCCCTGCGTTACGCGTCGGACAACAAGTGGACGCGGAAATCCGTCTGCGCGGCAATCCGAATGCAGTTAAAATTCCGATACAGGCCTTGGTCAATAGCGGCGGCACAACCACCGTTCCAATCCTTCGGGGAGACAAGGTGCACTTTGTCACGGTCGTAACCGGGATTGAAGACGTGGCGTCGGTTGAAATTGTGCGCGGTCTGGACGACGGCGAGCAGGTTGTGGTAACCAACGGAAAGGTTATAAACGAAGGACAACATATTCGTGTCGCAGAGGGAGGTTGAGTGCGACCTTCCTGGTTTGAAACCAGATTTACAGTAATCCGCGTATAGGGAACCTCTAAAAATTCGCTGAGCGGCGCATCGCGTCGTTGAAAACGGTCGAAAAATGCTCAGATATGCCGGGCCTTTGAGGCAACGTGTAAACTGCGCTTTTTCGCCCCTTTCCGCCAAGCGCTGCATCCCCTGATCGAATTTTTAGAGGTTCCCTATAGTTCGCTTATCATTCACCACGTCGAGGAACATCGCCGAATTATGACGTATGCGATCCCCAACCTTTCCGGAAATCAACGCACTGTTCGTCCTGTCATCCAACTCGAAGGGGTCTCCAAAGCATATTCTGTAGGCGACGCCAGTATCGTCGCACTAAATAATGTTTCACTGACAATCTATCCCGGTGAGTTCGTTGCGGTGACCGGTGCATCAGGTTCCGGTAAATCCACCTTGATGTCACTAATTGGGTGTTTGGATAGGCCTGACCAAGGCAACATCAGCCTTGCGGATGAACCTTTGGGGCTGATCAATGACAATCGCGTAGCCGCAGTGCGGAACAGAAAAATTGGTTTTATTTTTCAGTCTTTCAATTTGATTCCTAGGCTTACTGCGTTGCACAATGTAGAACTACCGATGATTTATGCAGGTATTCCGCCCGCACAGCGGTTACAGCGCGCCAAGATCGCGTTGCAAATTGTGGGTATGCAGGATCGTGCGCTGCACTCCCCAAGCCAACTATCAGGGGGGCAGCAACAAAGAATCGCTATCGCACGCGCATTGGTTAACAATCCGGATGTCATCCTTGCGGACGAGCCTACAGGCAGCCTGGACGCCGCAAACGTGGATGAGGTAATGAAATTGTTAGTGCAACTAAATAAGAAAGGCAAGACCGTTGTGTTAGTGACGCACGATATGCAGGTGGCGAATTTTGCCGAGCGGACTATATTTATGCGTGACGGAAATATCGTTTCGGACATACGACGATGATAGCGCATTCATTCTCTGATATACGCGCATATCTGCGTGAATCTTTCGCGGAATCAATGCTTGCACTCAAAGAAAATCGCGTACGCACGCTCATGAGTATAATCGGTGTTGCGGTGGGCATTACAGCGGTGATGACAGTCGGTATCGTCAGTCAAGGCGGGCGCCAATACGTATTCTCCGAACTTGAGAGTTTTGGTTTAAAAACGTTGTGGATATATCGCGAACGCGATCAAAAAAATCCGCTT
Organism: Gammaproteobacteria bacterium; assembly: GCA_029857925.1. Classification (GTDB taxonomy): domain Bacteria; phylum Pseudomonadota; class Gammaproteobacteria; order S012-40; family S012-40; genus CAKKRP01. The sequence goes on along the minus strand of JAOUGF010000006.1, from coordinate 7,182 downwards.
GATTATGCGCGAGAGGGCAGCGGCATCACCAACGAAGATTACGAGGCGATATTATCCAGCGGATGTTGCACCGCAATTAAACAATTTAGTGCCGTGGTATATTCGCAAGACTGGCAAACAACCGTTAAAATGGGGAGTTTGCACGCGAGAGTGAACGTCGAAGGGGTAGACAGGAATTATTTGGCAATCAATAATGATCAAATCAGCCAAGGTCGGGCGTTTAGCGAGGAAGACATCCGACGTCGCCAAGCGGTTGCGCTGATCGGTGAAAGTGTGCGAAAGACGTTATTTAATAATCACCCTTTGCCAATTGGCAAGACGTTGCGCATAGACAATATGCAATTCACTGTCATCGGGCTATTAAAAGAAAAGAAGCGCGATTTTCTCACCAGCATGGGGGCGACTCAAGGATTTGACGTCAATAATCGCGTCTTGATCCCTTATACACTTTATCAGCAAATGTTGGGCATACAAGACGTGCAAACGTTACAGGCGGAAGTTCAGGATCAAACATTGATTACAGAGGGCATCGCGCAAATTCAAGCGTTTCTATCCAAGCAACATCGCGGGCGATTTAAATATCGTGGTGACAGCATGTTAGAGTGGACACAGCTCGCAAATCGCATTCTCTATGGCATCAGTTTTATAGGCGTATTGGCCGCCTCTGTGTCCTTGGTTGTTGGGGGGATCGGCATTATGAATATCATGACCACCGCCGTGGTGGAACGCACACGCGAAATCGGTATACGCATGGCGATAGGTGCGCGTCGATCGAATATTCTTTGGCAGTTTTTGTTGGAGGCTGCAGTGATAAGCGTTTTAGGGGGGGTGCTCGGTTTGATCTTAGGCCTGATCGTACTGGTCGCGCTGGCAAATTGGTCAGGGTTTCCGCTGCGACCTGATATAGAGTTAATCCTCGTCGCGTTCGGTGTCGCGGTGATGGTGGGGTTGGCGTCTGGTTTTTATCCGGCGCGACGCGCGGCGAAAATGAAGCCCGTAGAAGCATTGCGCTATGATTGATCGTGATTACTATTGCGAAAATTTAATATTAGTTTCCACGAGTGAGATGCTGTCGTAGGTATAGCTTTTGCCGGTCGCGGCATCGGTGTAATTCATACGGGCTTTTACCATGCCCAACGGGGGGTATACCCACACGGTACCGTTCATCAGCGGTGGGTAAGACGCGCCTGCAACCAAATAATTTTGGTTAAAGGTGAGCCTATAGCATTCAAAGTATCCGTAGGGGGTTTCAACAGTTTCCTGTATACCGCTGTATTGGTAGCCGACGGTACCGAATCCATTGTTGCTTTCGGTGCAAAGATTGTCATTGCACGTCGTGAGGGAGAGTGATGAAAGTGCTTGGGTCGCGCCCGCCGCAAACGACGCGGGATACATAGGGACGCCATAGGTATTATTGCTGTCTCTTAGATAAAGTACCGTGGGCACGCCTTCCTGTTGAAATCCAAAAAGCGTAGTGAACTCTTGATCTGGTCTGACGTAATAATTTGTGATCCAGGGCGCAAGATTGTAGGTTGCAATTGTATTGCTAATGCGCATAAGTTCCACCGGAACTGGAGACGGAATAGGCAACGGCAAGCGTACCGTTTGCCAGCGCGTAATCCAATCGCCAGACAGCGGCGTTCCATCATTATTGACGCCGACAAACTGGTAACGTAAGTATTCACCGCTCGTATAGGTATGCCAGGCGGCGTCCTTTAGCGCAAAGCGCTGTTTTTCATGCGGAGAGCTACACGCGGCGACAACGATGCAAAAACCAACTTTGAGTATAGAAAAACGTTTCATCATTTGAAAAGCGGGCTTTTTGCACTAGAAACTTGTTAAAAAACGCGAGCCTATGACCTTGGCAATAGGTGCATACAACTTCGGGCTATTATAGCGCAAGTAGGTTCAAACGCCTATTCACACGGTGATATTATTTCTGATGTTGATTCTTTTGCGCGCGTAGAAGCACGTAGAGTACACCCGTTCCTCCATCCTGAGGGGGGGCGGAACAATAGGCCAACACATCCTCCCTGCGTTGTAGCCACAATCCAACTTTACCCTTTAACACGGGGCGACGTTGCGGGGAACCATGACCTTTACCATGTATGATGCGCACGGCACGTAGCCCAAGGGCAAGGCAGTCATTTATAAATTGACCTAGCGCATCTGCTGCGGCGACGGTGGTCATGCCATGCAAATCCAATTGCGCTTGGATCGCGAATTGCCCACGGCGCAGTTTACGCAGGGTGTTTGCCGGAATGTCGCGGCGACGGTAGACTAAGTCATCACCGGTTTCGATGTCTTCCAAGACTACACTGTGGGGTGATATAGATTCTTCAAGCACGCGGCGAGCGTCTTGTAATGACTGGCGCGGAATAGGCGCAGGGGCAGGTCGTTGCAACTCCGGCACCGTAAGCTCCAAACGACGTACATCGGCCATGGCGTCGCGAAACAGCGCCTGGTCTTCTGGCGACAGTAGGGGTGGTTTTTGGCGTTTCATTTGATTGCTTGCTTTCAATAACTGTACCCAATATTTTACACCAAGATTTAATACTAAGACTGAAATTGCTACAATGGTTTACGGGCATCTCTAAAAATTCGTCGAGGGGCGTATCGCGTGGTTCACCCTAAAGGGTACTAGGGAACGTGGCTCAAAATGTGGGGCCGCGTAGCCGTAAACTCCGTGTAAACTCTGCTTTTTAGCCATTTTCCGCCAAGCGCTTAATCCCCTGATCGAATTTTTAGAGATGCCCTTAACAGGTATTTCTTTTGCACCCCTGGTTCAAACCAGCATTGCAGCCAAGGCGTTTATTTCAACCCAAGTCGACCCCCTGGGTGTGTCACTTTTAGCTTATACTAGCTCAGTGTGTAGAATCGACGACAGGTGAGCGATCCACACAGAGATATTGCTGCTTACGACCATTGTGGTCGGACATAGTTCTAAGGAGTCATGCGTGCAGCGTTTACGTATTTTAGTAAGTAACGACGATGGCTATCTTGCCCCCGGCATAGACATACTGGCAAAAACGCTAGAAGCAGTAGGCGATATTACGGTGGTGGCGCCAGACCGTAATCGTAGTGGGGCAAGCAACTCACTAACCTTAGAAATGCCGTTGCGCGCATACAGCGTCGGTCACCAGCGCTATCGTGTAGACGGCACCCCGACGGATTGCGTGCACCTTGCCGTGACCGGGCTGCTCGACTTCGAGCCAGACATGGTGGTGTCGGGCATCAATAACGGCGCAAACCTGGGTGACGATGTGATTTATTCCGGCACCGTTGCGGCGGCGATAGAAGGGCGTTTTTTAGGGCTACCGGCGATCGCGGTGTCATTGGTGGGTCATAACGGTAGGCACTATGAGACCGCCGCATGGGCGGCCTTGCGCTTGGTAGAACAATTGCGGAAAAAGCCCTTGCCAGCAGACACCATCTTGAATGTCAATGTGCCGGATCTGCCGTTGAAACAACTCAAAGGTTTTGCCGTCACGCGCTTAGGGCGACGCCATCGCGCGGAACCTGTCATTACCAGTCAAGATCCGCGTGGCCAAACCATTTATTGGGTAGGGCCTGCCGGCCCCGAACAGGATGCGGGGCCGGGCACTGACTTCCATGCGGTGCGCAATGCCCAGGTCTCAGTCACGCCGATACAAATAGATTTAACGCGCTATACCGCAATGGAAACGGTCTCCGACTGGCTTAGCCACATGGGGCCTGAATGAATTCCCGCTTGTTAGGCATAGGCATGACCTCGTCGCGCACGCGAGAGCGCATGTTGCGACGTTTACAAGAACAAGGCATTGCAGATGAACGTGTATTGCAAGCGATGCGTAAGGCGCCGCGACATATCTTTGTAGATGAAGCCTTGGGCAGCCGTGCGTATGAAGACAGTGCGTTGCCGATCGGTTTTGGTCAAACCATTTCGAGGCCCTATACGGTCGCCAAAATGACAGAGCTGGTGTTGGCCATACAACCGCGTAGTGTATTGGAAGTAGGCACAGGCTCTGGCTATCAGACGGCGGTGCTGGCGCAGGTGATGGAACAGGTGTATACCGTTGAACGTATCTTGGCACTGCAACAACGCGCGCGTGAGCGTCTTGCCGAATTGGGTATGCGTAATGTGCGTTACAAACACGATGACGGGCAGACAGGATGGCCTCAACACGCCCCCTATGACGCAATTTTAGTTGCTGCGGCCTCTCCGGAGGTACCGATTCCGTTATTGCAACAGTTGGCAATGCACGGGCGCTTGATCATGCCCACTGGTGACGCAACCCACCAAGTATTGAGCTTAGTGGTACGTACGCCGGAAGGTTTCGAACAACAAACGCTGAGTGCCGCGAGTTTTGTCCCGTTGGTACATGGTGTTAAAAGTTGAAATCTCGTTAACCGGCATGGTTAGGCGAGGATGCTCGGGTGCTTAGAACGGTGGTTGTCTGCATCATCATCGGATTAGCGGGGTGTGGTAGCCACGTATACCATGTGGTACGTCCCGGCGACACGTTGTATGCGATCGGATGGCGTCACAATCAAGACTACCGTGATATCGCCGCCTGGAATGATATCCCATCCCCTTACATCCTAAAGCGGGGCCAACGCCTGCGTGTCGCGCCTCCGGTGCAATCTGCTTGGTTGCGCAGTTCTTCTACAGTTGTTCATGCACCCCAACATGTACCTCCGATTGCGCGCTCACCATCGATAAATTTATCAATTCCCGAAAAAAAACAACCGTCACCACTTCACGACAGCGACGATGGTGTACGTTGGCAGTGGCCATCTACGGGTAACATCATAAGGGTATTTTCAGGTGCATCCCCCACTAATAAGGGAATTGATATTGACGGCGTATTAGACCAGCCGGTGTTTGCGGCGGCGAGTGGACGAATTGTCTACAGTGGCAGTGGACTTATCGGATATGGCAAGCTTATTATTGTTAAACATAGCGATATGTTCCTAAGCGCCTACGCCCACAATAATGACATTATAGTCAACGAAGGGGACACGGTGATTGCTGGACAACAGATAGCACGAATGGGTAGGACGGGGACGGAGCGGGTGATGTTGCATTTTGAAATACGCCGTAACGGTAAACCCATCAATCCCATTGAGTATTTGCCGAGGCGTCATCTGCAGCAGTTGGAGGAACGCGGGTGAAGGACGATCAAGCAGAAGTGGAATCCGGTGACGAACTATTAGAGTTAGAAGGGCCGGGCGAGGAAGATCAAGAAATCGCCGAGACAGCGGAAGAAGAAATTGAAATCGCTGCAGTTGCGGGTGACTCCCTAGATGAACAACTTGATGCGACGCGTCTGTATTTGAGCGAAATCGGGTTCTCGCCGTTGTTGACGGCCCTTGAAGAGGTGCACTTTGCCCGACTTGCCCAACGCGGCAACGGCGAGGCGCGCCACCGCATGATAGAAAGCAATCTGCGTTTAGTGGTGAAGATTGCGCGACGGTACCTCAATCGCGGCTTGGCCTTGCTCGATTTGATCGAAGAGGGAAATCTCGGATTGATACACGCCGTGGAAAAATTTGATCCTGAGCGCGGTTTCCGCTTTTCGACGTACGCGACGTGGTGGATACGCCAGACTATCGAACGCGCCTTGATGAACCAAACGCGCACGATACGTTTGCCGGTACACGTCGTAAAAGAGATTAACGTTTATCTGCGCGCGGCACGAAAATACGCGCAGACGCAAGATCACGAACCCAGCCCCGAAGAGGTCGCGAAGTTTTTAGATAAGCCCATAGAAGAAGTCAAACGTATGCTCGGGCTAAATGAGCGTGTTACCTCGGCCGATGAAACGCTGGCCGGCAGCGATAAAACCGTGTTAGACGGCATTCCCGATGAGCAAAATCCTGATCCCGCATTGATACTGCATGATGATGATATACGTCGCCATATAGAACATTGGTTACAGTTGTTGAACGAAAAACAACGCCAGGTGGTGGAGCGTCGTTTTGGCCTCAATGGCTATCGGATTGCGACATTAGAAGAGGTGGGCGTAGAAATCGGTGTGACGCGTGAGCGGGTGCGGCAGATTCAGGTGGAGGCCTTAGGCAGATTACGTGAAATACTGGAAAAAACCGGGTTTTCCGCAGACACGTTGTTCAGCGAGTGATTTTACAATAATAACGCGGCCAACACATTGCGGCCATCGACCATTAAAAAATTATAGGTACGGCACGCCGCAGGGGTGTCCATCACCTCAACGCCTATGCCTTGATTAATCAATGGGGCTAAACGATCCGGTTTTGGAAACCTCAATTTGGCGCCGGTACCCAGCACCACTAACTCAGGTTTTAACGCCAACAGCGCCGCAAAATGTTCGGCCGTGAGGTCGTCAAAGGTTTGCGGTGGCCACGTGTCAGACATATAGCCTGGCATCAAGATGCAACTGGTGCTTACCATTTTTTTGCGCTCTTCCACGGTGCTGGGCGCCTCTACCCGGCGCGGTTGCACAAGCGTCAACAGCCCCGGCGTATAGCCTAGGATCGCGTAGTGTTCGTGGTTGGTTTCCAGTGAAATTTGCATCCCGCTAGTGTACCGCATCCATCTTCCAAAATCAGCGTCTCAGGGGGGTGTAATGCCTCGGCATACAGGGCTGCCTGCAGGCTACCGCACGCAAAACTTGAAATGATTGACAAACGCTGGTAGGGACGGTACTTTCCCTCATTTTATCTGTACCCTAATAAGAATATGCAAAAGTTAAGTGGTGAGTACAGGCCCAGGTGGGTAAAATAGGCAGTTTGCTACATGTGAGGAGTACGGTGTGGAACCGGTCAAAGTAGGGTTGTTGGGTTTAGGTACCGTTGGCGGGGGCACGGTGACCGTGCTTAGGCGCAATGCCTCTGAGATTGCGCGGCGCGCCGGTCGTGGCATTCAGGTTACCCATGCCGCTGCACGCGACGTACGCAACAAACGCCATATCAACCTTGATGGCATCGAGTTGACCACAGACGGAAATGCCGTTGTTAATAACCCGCAAGTACAAGTGGTTGTGGAATTGATCGGTGGTGACACCATCGCGCGTGATTTGGTGATACAAGCCATCAACAATGGCAAACATGTCGTCACCGCAAACAAGGCGCTAATCGCAAAACACGGCAACGAAATATTCGCGCTTGCCCAACAACGGGGGGTCATGGTCGCGTTCGAGGCGGCGGTGGCGGGGGGGATTC
>JAOUGF010000317.1 GCA_029857925.1 Gammaproteobacteria bacterium | reverse complement strand
CCAGCCAACGATACTACCGCTGCCATTTATATTATTGGGTATTGCGTCCGAACCGCCCAGTGTCGGAAGGAGCGTGAACGTAGTGTTTGCCTCGGTCGCGGCAACCGTCCACATTATCGGACGCGCGCCTGTCGAAGTATTTATGCTACCGACGGCGACGCCTGCATTATTGATGGCATACGCACCGCCGCCGTCAGTAGTGGAATAACTCAGTTTACGCAGTCCATTTACCGCGTCCCAGACGTATGGTCTGAAGCTGTAGCCCACGGTTTGTCCTTGGTTATTTATACCTGCGGGTCGGGGATCTGAATAGGTACTGTATACGCTGTCGTCTATTACGCGCACGGAGTATTCAAAGGCACTGCGCACCGGCAATGCACTGAGTTGATAGTCGACGGTCGCGGTGGCGGACGTCCCGGTGTCAAACCCCATGTAATACGCCGTGTCGAAACAATAGCTGTACCAACACACGGGTGTCGATTTGGTATTGGACCAAAACCAGTCGGACACGCCGTCGATTTGCAAATTGGAGAAGGGTGCGGGGTTGAATGTCCCCGACGCATTGAGCGTCGCATACAACGCCTTTAATTCGTCGATGGCAGGTAGCCGCCAACCGCCCACGCCTGCTACCGTCAAATTGGCGGCCCCGGAGGACGCGGTCTGCCAATTGACCAAGCCCATCGCATTCGCATCCTTCAACCACATCAAACCGGATGCGGTGTCGGTGACGGTGCCGTTGCCGTTATCCACCAAAGTCGCTTGCGCGGGCATACAAACGCTTAGCAAGGATAAGAGGGCCGTACCGATTGCACCGGGCGCGAAATTTAACCCACGGGGTGAAGGTACACCGCGCGTGTTTTGCGTGGTAAAGGCGAACACCTTTTTTGCCAGTCGGTTTAAAAAATAAACACGTTCAACGGGAATGTCTAACATTTTTTCTCTCCATCTATGTTAATCAGAAAACGCCATCCAACAAAAGTTTTTGGACTGTGTTCTGCGGTCACCAACTCGTGTAAAAATCCAAGCCATTCGTGTCGATCAGTAAAACGCCACTATCCCAATCAGACCAAGAAAAAATTACTCGCTTCGAAAATAATATACATACGATTTTGCGCAGTGATCGATAAAAGGGGGCGCAATAAAAAATTGTAGATTTAAAACATGGATGTCGGGAAACGGCGACGGTCCTTGTTTTGTCATTGTGGGTTTTTGAGTCGCTAGCGTAACAGATAACACAATGACCGCACCTTGCATTCCAGGAGATTGTCGGGAATGGATGGATGTTTGTCCGTTCGTGAGGGATGCGAACTGCAAGGTTTTACAGCTCAATAAGACGTTTGTCGCTAAAGTGATGCCCCCTCGTGCTAACTCTTCTGTCGGATATAGGTGATCGTCGCTAACACCTCCCGTAACAATGTTGTTGGTTGACGATACCTTTAACAACTCCAAAATCAGCTACAAAATCTTGTGCTATATTTTAATTGCAATGCACATCGGAAGGGCGATTCTTTATCATTTTATTTGGATTATATAGGAGGGAGCTATGGCGGTACGAAACACACGGTATGGTTTTATTGTCGGCGCAATGGCTTTTTTTTGCGTTATGCCGAACACGTTTGCGCAGCGTGCGCCGCATGACGGCGCTACAAATGCCGCGATCAAGTTCGCGCGCGATTCCACCGATGTCTATTTGACGATCAGGCCTGACATGCGTAAATGCGTGTCGCCGATTTGTGGTGGATGGTGGGTGAAGGCAGTCAACCGCAACAAAATGCGCTGTGTCGATGGCACGGTAAGTTCCGAATGCTATGTGGGCACGGATAAAGTCAATATTCCGCAATTGACCGATATGCAAATCGCGGAATTGCGTCAGGCGATGTCAGCCTCGCAGGCGCTATTATTTGCAAGCCTTTCTAGCGACATACCCTATGGTCAGCTCATCATAAACCGCGCGTGGTTAAGCGCAACCGCCCAAGCGGCGGAGGGCACGTTCATGAACGTGAAGGACAACGGCATGCGATGTATCACATATCCGTGCTTAAATCTGGACGCTGAAATCCTCAATCGCAATCTTGTAAAAGCGCTGGCCAACTATGACCTGACCGCCGTAGGGGCGACGGACAAACAATTGGTATTGGCGGGCGAGGCGATACAAGGCGGCGATGGACTACCGACGGCAGGGAAATTCGTTGAAGTCACGGGACCGGCTGGTGTCGCACAAGGCGTCGTCGCGTCGCAATTTTTTCTACCTCTTGTCGGGGAGGCTATCGCGTTTTGTCGCGCTACGGGTTGTTCGGGGCAGGTCTGTTCCGATACCGATGTGATGACAAGCTGCGATTGGCGCCCGGAATACGCGTGTTACGCGACCGCGATGTGCACCCGCCAAACCAACGGCGATTGCGGCTGGGTGATGGATGACGCATTGAGAAGTTGTCTCGCCAAGGCCGCTACGAGCACCTTGCTTAATCTAAAATAACCAGACTACGCCGCATTACGGTGTCGCTGCGCCTTGTACGGGGTATAAAAGGGGTATAGACGCGATCCATACCCCATTTTTTGTTTAGGGAACCTCTAAAAATTCGCTGAGCGGCGCATCGCGTCGTTGAAAAGGGTCGAAAAATGCTCAGAAATGCCAGGCCTTTGTGGCAACGTGTAAACTGCGCATTTTCGCCCCTTTCCGCCTAGCGCTGCACCCCCTGATCGAATTTTTAGAGGTTCCCTTTACCTGTATACAGATCAAATACGATTTATTTTTTGCTGAAAATACCCAGCGTATAATAGATCGGACAAAAGCCGGTAAAGGCGCTTTGTAACATGACCGCGCCTATGATTCCCAATAATAATACGAATTTTATATTTACAAAAAAGGCCAAAAACGCACCGACAACGAACAACGCACCGATGATTCCATCGTGTAACTTGGTGTTTGGGCCCATAATCCCTCCAACTGACGAAAATCGATAGATTGAATAACGCAACGCAACTCGTCTGTTGATTGGCGCGAGCGACGCGGAGGTAAATTATAGCAATATATCAGGCAGGCAATCATGTCAGTTTTATGGTGAGTTGGCCGTCGGCGCAAAATGCCAGAACACCGGCGCGTCATCCGCGCAAAAAAAACGCCCTCAGGACAGCGAGGGCGGTGTCATAATATACACAGATTTAGCTAGTCATCGTCGTGCCTATCGGTGCCGCCGGTAGGGTAGAGCAGGGTTTGTTCTTTGTCGTGCCTACGCGTGACCATGTCGATATGATCGGACGCGACCGCCCCACCGAAGCGGATGACGATATCAATACCGTTTCCGTTATTCATCCCCGTCATCACCATTTTATGGCGGGCCACTTTGAGTACGCCTCGATTTAAATCGATTTTCGCATATACATTTTTGGTGTGATAGCGGTATACCCCGGCCTCCTCTCGCGTAAACTCGGTAAATGGCGCATCGAATAACGTCGCCTGATCAAAGTTCACGCGGATGGCGCCTTCAGGGATACCGGAATAGGTAAAGGCCACCGTCAGCTCGACTTTTCCATCCACCTTGCCCGGTTTACCAAATGCCGCCTTCGCCTGCCGCACGTTCATACGAAACATGGAATTCACCGTCACTGTAAGCGTCGCGCTGGCGCTCGCGACGCCGTCGG
>JAOUGF010000315.1 GCA_029857925.1 Gammaproteobacteria bacterium | reverse complement strand
TTGCAAGCATTTACTTAATTTGCCGGGTGTGATGATCGTCAGTGATTGGGTGAAAAGCAATGACGGGTACCCCGAACGGCGACGTGTGCGCGGCAAGGTGTTTGATGACCATGCACTGACGTTGGCTTTGGGGCACGATCATGCGAACGTGGTGAACTTTTTTTTTCGGCGCCCGATCGCCTATTTATCTATGCGGCAGGTGCTGGTGCGCGCCACGCAGGCGCAACGACGATTCGGATTTAATTGTATCGCCTATCTCAACGACATCGCGAAACAAAACTTTTTAGGTGGTAAGTCACGGCCGTTGCCGGTGGCGCGTACGGTCTAGCAGACTGTCGGACGTAGGACTGACCGATTGCGGAATTGGCCCTATTTTCCGATCCTTTGCGTTAGATAGCGACAGCTATTCGCCTCAAACGATCGAAAAATCTGCCTCTAGTGGCTTTCCCTCGCTATGCTCGCCTATGTCCGTCAGGCTGCTAGCAGGTGACACCCTACCCGATCACGTCGGTATGTTAGGCGGGCTGTTCCGGCGCACGGCTGTCCACGCCACGTTCTAATTCACCTTGTTTGCGCAGTTCACGCTTTAGAGTTTTACCCGCGGCGTTTTTAGGTAGGGCCGCTATAAAAAATACCTTGCGCGGAATTTCATGCCGTCCTAAATGTTCTCCGCAAAATTTGCGCAATTCCGCGGCACCCACGTTTTGTTGCGGCTTGAGTACGACATAGGCAACGGGGATTTCGCCTTGCAACTCCGCAGGTTCACCGATTACCGCAGCCTCAGAAATGGCGGGATGTTGATACAAAATTTCCTCTATCACGCGTGGATAGACGTTCATACCGTTCACGATCACTAAATCTTTAATACGGTCTATGATGTAAAAATAGCCATCGCTGTCGCGGGTGCCGATATCGCCGGTGCGATACCATTGGCCATGAAAACTGGCGCGTGTATCTTCAGGGCGGTTCCAGTAACCCTTCATTACGTTATTGCCGCGCACGCAAATTTCACCGGCTTGGTCGTTAGGCAGTTCTTGGCCGTTTTCATCGAGGATCTTCATCTCAACACCTGCGATCGGTAAGCCTACCGAGGCCGGTTTGCGGATGCCACCGATGGGGTTTACGCAGGTGACCGGACAACATTCGGTGGGCCCGTCACCTTCATAAATAAGTTTGTTAAAACGGGCCTCAAAGCGGTTCATCAATTCCACCGGCATAGACGCACCGCCGGATACGCAAAAGCGCAGGCTGGAGAATTTCTTGATCGCAGCGTCGGGCAGGTTGAGCAACACATTGTACATACTGGGCACGCCCAAAAAGATGGTAGCCTGGTGCAGTGCTATCGTATCCGCGACCAAATTGGGGTCAAATTTAGGGACGGGTAATATCGTCAATCCGAACAGCAAGGGTGTGACCACACCCACCGTCGCGGCAAATGAGTGAAACATGGGCAATACAACCAATAGTGCGTCTGCGCCAGGTTTGAATTGCAGGCTTTCCTGCACGCCGCCGCAATCAAAAAGAAAATTGCGATGGGTCAACATCACGCCTTTAGGTTTGCCGGTGGTGCCGGAGGTGTAGATAATCGCGACCAGATCTTCACGCGGATTGTACGTGTAACGCGGCGGTGCACCGCCTGTTTGCAGCAGCGCTTGCCAATCCAAATCGCTGGGGTGGGATTTTGCGGCGCCGATACCGATGAAAACCTGTAAATCGGGGACGTGGTCACGAAAGGCCTTTACTTGCGGTGCAAAGGCTTCGAAATAGATGATTCCGCGCGCACCACAGTCATTCAACATGTATTCAATTTCTTTCGGATTGAGCATTAGATTCAGCGGGACTACGGTCGCGCCCGCCTTTAGTATGCCCGTGTAGGCGATGACGAAGGCGTCAGAATTAATGCAGTACAATGCGACGCGATCACCCTGTCGGATGTCTTGCGCGTAAAGGCCGGCGGCGATGTGATCGGTGAGTTGGTCCAACGTACCGTAATCGATGTCGCGCCCCCCAAAACGCAACGCGATCGTGCGCGGATTAGTACGCATATTCTTTTGGAATTCATCAACTAAATTGGAATTTTCAAGACGCGCGTCATCCATTTGGCCTATCCCCCCTTGTTGACCAGCGATTACCTTACGCAATTTTTTCAGTGTTGTAAATCCATTTTGATGCAAAACCGCAATGCAACCCCAGGGCGTAGAGGCGCGTTGCGCAAACCTTTGTGGCTAAGACGGCCACCGAAGTTTTACACGGATTTACCCTTGCAACGCAATGTAATAAGTCGCGGGTTCGGCGCAAAAAGACACGAAATTACGGGAATATACGTCGGACGTTGGCGGCGAACGGCGTGTACCAGCAAATTTTTACGGGCTTGGATTTGGTCGTTGAAGGACGATAGCAATTTACCAGCGTCGAACTGAGGTATAACGATTATGTATAACGTAGCCAGTGCCCTTTCGTATTTGCGTGTGACTACGTTGATATGCGCCAGCCTGGCGTTTGCGGGTTGTCAGGATCTTGCGCAGACCACTCAACGCATCTCGGTAGACAATGATCCTGAACAGTTGGGTAGCCGAGTTTCGTATCAGCAAACCGTTGTAAGCATAGATACCAGCCAAGTACTTTCGAAGACCGGTCCATCGTCCTACGCCGTGGCCAGCGCCCCCGCGCAGGATGTGACATTGGCCCTGGTCGCGGAAGTAAGTCCGCCCACGATCAATGGTCTGACATTGCAAGCGACTGAGGTGCGTGTGTTGGGGAACCGGGCCTATGTAACCTATAACTACCAAGGCGACACCTTTGCCGGGGGGATTGAGGTTTTTGATATCTCCAGGCCATCAGCACCTAAATTGGTCAGCAGCGCATTATTCGATGATACCGATGTGAATGGCGTAGCGATCCAAGGCGACACATTGTACTTGGCATCTGCAACCAGTAACTCAGCATTTTCATCGCCAGCGATACTCGAAGTGATGAATTTGCAAGGCGGGTTGTTGACCTCTTCCAGTACGGTCATAGGTTTGCCCAGTTACGCGGGCACCGACGTGGACATCGCGGGCAACTATATTTATGTTACTTCAGGCGCCGCAAACGGCGTGTTGTCGATATTTTCACGCAACGATTTGAACTTGTGGAGTCGCGTCAGTATCGATGACGCGCGGGGCGTGGACGCCGATTCAGAGGCAATTGCCGTCGTCGCGGGTACCCCCGGCCGCATACATACCCACGACTATACGACGGGAATTGCACTGTCTCAATATAATTTAACAGGCGCCACCATTCCAAATTCGAAATCTACGGTTGAGATCAAACAAGGCAAGGCGTTTTTAGGGATGGGAGACGGTGGCGCGCAAATAATTTGCTTGGATACCGGTGTGGTAATGGCAACAATCAACCCGCCGGTAATCGCGGCATTTCCGCCGGAACGCACGGTAACCAATGCGGTAACCGCCTATAAACGCGCGATGTTCATCGCAAACGGCGAGGCAGGGGTGTATGTGGCCTTGGCGGATCAAAATTTTAACGCGAATCGCTGCGTGGTGAACAATCTAACCGTTGTCGGAAAATTACAATTCGCGCAGGAGCAATCGGTAAATCATATCGTTTACCGGGCGGATATGCTTTTTGTCGCCAGCGGGCTGGGTGGGGTCAA
>JAOUGF010000314.1 GCA_029857925.1 Gammaproteobacteria bacterium | reverse complement strand
GAGGATGCACAGGCGTATATAACGGGCGTGCAGCGCTGTCGTGACTATATTGCAGCGGGTGATGTATTTCAGGTAAATTTGTCGCGCGCGTGGACTACGCCCGCGAACTTTACCGCGGCGCAACTGCTCGAACGCTTAATGCGTAACAACCCGGCACCGTTCAGCGCGCTATTTACTCATTCTGAATGGGCGATTGTCAGTTCATCACCGGAGCGCTTGGTACAGACGCGCGGTGAATATATTGAGACACGGCCGATCGCCGGGACGCGTCCTCGCGGCACCGCGATGACCGATCGTGGGCTCGCGGACGAGTTGTTGTCCCACCCTAAAGAACGCGCGGAACACGTGATGCTGGTGGATTTGGAACGCAATGACATGGGCAGGTTATGCCAGCCCGGCAGTATCCACGTAAAGGACTTGATGGGTTTGGAATCCTATGCGCACGTCCACCATATCGTATCGCATATTCAAGGGCGCCTACGCGCGGACGTCACACCCGGCGAGGTCTTGCGCGCGATGTTTCCCGGTGGCACTATCACGGGTTGCCCCAAGGTGCGTTGTATGGAAATTATCGCGGAGTTGGAATGCACACCTCGTCAGGCCTATACCGGCAGCGTGGGTTATTTAAATCGTGATGGCGATATGGATTTTAATATTCTGATCCGGACATTGCATACCGACGCCCAAGGGTGGGGCTGGCGAACGGGGGCGGGCATCGTCTATGATTCTGATCCCTTCAAGGAATTGC
Source organism: Gammaproteobacteria bacterium (assembly GCA_029857925.1). Taxonomy (GTDB): domain Bacteria; phylum Pseudomonadota; class Gammaproteobacteria; order S012-40; family S012-40; genus CAKKRP01. The sequence continues at coordinate 2,909 of JAOUGF010000314.1, read as the reverse complement.
AAGAGACGCGCGCCAAGGCCCGCGGGCTGTTGCTCGCACTTAAGGAAAACGCGTGTTAGTCAACGGCGTGCCTAAGGAAAGCGTTAGCCTACTCGACCGCGGTTTGCAATACGGTGACGGCGTGTTCGAGACCGTCGCTGCCCTTTATGGCGTGGTGCCGCATTGGGAACGCCACCTGGCGCGATTGACCGCAGGGTGCGCGCAGCTTGGCATCGCGCCTCCCGACGCGCACACGCTGACCGAAGAGGTTATGCAGCTCACACATACGCGCGAACGTTGTGTCGTAAAAATTCTGATCACCCGTGGTGTAGGTGGGCGCGGCTATCGCCCGCCACAACCCTGCAACCCGACACGGATTGTTTATACTGCGCCATGGCCGGAACATCCCCTGCATTATTATACGCAGGGTGTGCGCATCCGAGTGTGTAGTACACCTGTGCGGCGCAGCCCGTCCTTGGCAGGGATTAAGCACCTGAATCGCTTGGATCAGGTGCTTGCCAGAAATGAATGGCACGACCTAGACATCGTCGAAGGATTGATGATGGATGAAAACGGTTGGGTCATAGAAGCCACCGCCGCCAATGTGTTTGGTGTGCGCGACGGCACGCTTTTTACGCCCTCGTTGTCTTTTGCGGGGGTAAACGGGGTTGTTCGCAATGAGGTGTTGACCTTGGCCACGCAGGGCGGCTATGGTTGTCGCGTACAAGACTTAAGTTTGACGGATATCTATTCGATGGATGAACTCTTTTTGACCAATAGCCTCATCGGCCTGTGGCCGGTGCGCGAGTGTGTGGGCGCGCCGCGTGATTACCCGGTTGGCGCGAAAACGGTAGGGGCATATTTACGCCGGGCATTGGCGGACACGGGGATGACATGGCTCGCGGACGTATGAAACGCAGGATCATCGGCACATTGATACTCCTCTTCAGCTTGGGTGGCGGCTGGATATGGATGGGGTATGATTTGTTTCTCAAACAGCCGATGAATATCGGCGGAGAAACACTGTATTATCGTGTAACTCCCGGCGCGACATTAAAATCGGTGGCGTTTGATCTACAGCGTATTGGGGTGCTGGAACATCCGCGTTATTTTACCTGGCTGGCGCGTTTGCGTGGCTCGAATCGCGTGCAACTCGGCGAATATTCACTCGAAACGAATATAACGCCCGAACATTTTTTAGATAAGATCAGCAACGGTAAAGTGGTGCAATATTCATTGACTGTGATTGAAGGTTGGACATTTCGTCAATTGATGGCGGCGCTACGCGCGCACGGCAAGCTGCTTATCACCATGTCCGACGCATCGGAAGATGAAATCATCAAGTCACTCGGCATTACCGAAAAGCACCTTGAAGGTCTGTTCCTGCCGGACACCTATCTTTTTCCGGCAGACACCACCGACAACGCCTTTTTAAGACGCGCCTACAATGCGATGAAGACACATTTGCAAAAAGAATGGGACGCACGCGAAGAAAATTTGCCTTATCAAACGCCTTATGAGGCCTTGGTGATGGCCTCAATCGTCGAGAAAGAGACCGGCGCGCCGATCGAACGGCCTGAGATCGCCGGTGTTTTTGTCAGTCGTCTGCGCAAAGGTATGCGTCTGCAAACCGATCCTACGGTGATCTATGGTATGGGTGACCGTTACGAAGGCAACATCAAGCGCAAGGACCTATTGAAAGACACTCCGTACAATACCTATACGCGAAAAGGTCTGCCGCCTACACCAATAGCGTTGCCCAGCGCCGCCGCACTGAATGCGGCGATGCATCCGACGCATAACGGCTATTTATATTTTGTCGCCAAGGGCGACGGTTCACACTATTTTTCAAAAACAAACGAAGAGCACGCAAAGGCGGTGCGCGAATTTCAATTGCAACGGCGCAGCGATTATCGCAGCAGTCCCCATGCCCAGCCGTAAGGATCTTCAAAAGTGACGTCGCATGGAAAATTTATCACGTTAGAAGGCGGTGAAGGTGCAGGGAAGAGCACCAATATGCAGTTCATTTATGAACGATTATGCAGCGCTGGAAAGGATGTCGTGTTGACCCGCGAACCGGGCGGCACGGCCCTGGGCGAACGATTGCGCACCTTGCTTTTAGACAGCGGCGCGGAGCGCATGCATAGCGATACCGAATTACTATTAATGTTCGCCGCGCGCGCGGAACATTTGGCAAAGGTCATCCGTCCTGCATTGGCGCAGGGCCGCTGGGTATTGTGCGACCGTTTTACCGATGCGACGTATGCCTATCAGGGGGGCGGTCGAGGAATTCAAGAAGCGCGCATTGCGACGCTGGAAGAGTGGGTGCAGCAAGGCCTGCAGCCCGACGTGACATTTTTGTTGGACGTGCCGCCGGAGATTGGTGCGACGCGCGTCGTGCAGCGCGGCGTACAAGATCGCTTTGAATTGGAACAACGCGAATTTTTTGAACGTGTGCGCGGTGCCTATTTGCAACGCGCGCAACAGGCACCGCAACGATTCAAGGTAGTGGACGCGGGGCGGTCATTGACGCAGGTACAGGCTCAACTGGCAACTTACATCGCAGGCATATTATGAATGCCTTATTGCCTTGGCACGCGTCATTGTGGTCACGCTTAGCACCACGCATCGTGGAAGCGCGGCTGCCACACGCGTTATTGTTGTGCGGGCCGACGGGCGTAGGCAAGGCGGGTTTCGCACAGGTGCTCACACAGTCCTTGTTATGTGAAAAAGTTCAGGCGGACGGCTACGCCTGTGGAAACTGCAATGCGTGTCATTTGTTTGCCATCGGTAACCATCCTGATTTGTTATATATAGAGCCCGAAGAGGATGCGAAAACTATCACGGTGGACAAGATACGCGCGTTGAGCGCGTTTATGAACTTGATGCCGCAGCACGCACGCACGCGTGTCGTGGTGGTGCCCCAGGCG
>JAOUGF010000313.1 GCA_029857925.1 Gammaproteobacteria bacterium | reverse complement strand
CGTCTTTTTCACGGATGTGGGCAGAGCCGGTGCCGAAACTTTCTTCTCCGCACAGGGTGATCTTCCCGGCGTCCAGCAAGTTGCCGAAATATTTCCAGCCGGTGGGTGTCTCATAACAAGGGATGTTCAACGCCGAGGCAACGCGGTCTACCGCCGCGCTGGTGGGCATGGAGCGCGCGACGCCGACGATGCCTGTGCGATAGCCGGGCAGGGTGTGCGCATGCGCCAGCATAATGGCCAAGCTATCGCTGGGGGTGACGAAGATACCGCGCCCCATAATCATGTTGCGATCGCCGTCGCCGTCGGAGGCCGCGCCGAAGTCAGGCCCTTGAGGGGCGTACATAGCCTCGACCAATTGCGCCGCGTATGTAAGATTTGGGTCGGGGTGTCCGCCGCCAAAATCGGGTAAGGGTTGCGCATTTATAAGCGCAGCAGGCGTAGCCCCAAGGCGCTTGACAAAAATTTCCTGCGCATACGGGCCGGTGATCGCGTGCATCGCATCAAAGCAAATGCTAAAACCATCCTTGAAGTATTGGCGCATTGCGTCAAAGTCGAATAACGATTCCATCAGCGCGGCGTAGTCTGTCACCGGGTCTATGACGTCGATACGCATGGTCGATAAGGCATAGGTGCCGATGTTATGCAAGGGGATATCTTCAGCTACCAGTGTATGATAGTGAGGGACATGCAGACTCGCCTTATATATTGCTTCGGCGACCGCGTCTTGCGCAGGTCCGCCATTTGCGGCGTTAAATTTTATGCCGAAATCCCCGTCCGGTCCGGCCGGATTGTGGCTGGCAGAGAAGATGATGCCGCCTTCGGCGCTGTAACGCCGAATAATCGTAGATGCGGCGGGTGTGGACAACAGCCCCCCACGCCCGACGAATACCCTAGCGATCCCGTGGGCCGCCGCCATCCGTAACAGGGTTTGGATGGCGACGTCATTGTAATAACGACCGTCACCGCCGACCACTAAGGTGCCGCCGCGCAGACTGGAGACGGCATTGAAAATGGCTTGGATGAAGTGTTCGAGGTAGGCGGTTTGCTGAAACGTGCGCACGGACTTGCGCAGCCCTGAGGTCCCTGGACGTTGGTCAGCATAGTGTGGGGGAACGCTAGAGATGATTTTCATAAGTTCTATTCTACGGGTGCGCATTGGAGATGTCACGACCCTGCGCCCCCCCTTGAAAAAAAAATGTTCGGCCCCATACTGTGGGGCGCAACAGAACCTTGGTGAGGAGCCGCTATGACTGAGACCTTAGACGCACATAAGGAAACACTGAAATTCGAAACTGAAGTCGAACAATTACTTCAGTTGATGATCCATTCGCTGTATTCCAATAAAGAGATTTTCCTCCGCGAGTTGATCTCCAACGCCTCGGACGCGTGCGACAAGCTGCGTTTTGAGGCGTTAAGCGATGACGCGTTATTTGAAACCGACCCTAACCTGCATGTACAGGTGGAGTTTAACAAAGAAAAACGTACGATAACGATACGCGATAATGGCATCGGGATGAACCGCCAGGAAGTTATCGATAACATTGGCACCATCGCACGTTCCGGTACCAAGCAATTCTTGAACAAGATTGCTGGCGAGCAGGGTAAAGATATCAACCTGATCGGTCAGTTCGGTGTGGGTTTTTACTCGTCCTTTATCGTGGCGGATCGCGTCACGCTGACCACCCGACGCGCCGGGTTGGGTATTGAGCACGGTGTGCGTTGGGAATCCGCAGGGCAGGGTAATTACACCATGGAGACCGTAGAGCGCGCCGCGCGGGGTACCGAAGTCGTATTACATTTACGTGACGGTGATGATGAATTCTTAGATCACTATCGTTTGAGTCAGATCGTCCGAAAATATTCTGATCATATCGCTATCTCTGTCGAAATGCCGTCTACCGAAGAGGGTAAGTCTGGAGAATGGCAAAAGGTCAATGCCGCGTCAGCCCTATGGACGCGCGCGAAAAAAGACATCAGCGAAGAAGAATACAATGAATTTTACAAAACGGTAGGACACGATTGGGAAGACCCGCTGGCGCACATCCATACCCGCGTTGAAGGCAATCAATCCTATGTGTCGTTGTTTTTTGTACCTAAACGCGCGCCGTTTGATTTGTGGGATCGCGAACGTCGCCATGGCATCAAGCTTTATGTGCGCCGCGTATTTATCATGGATGACACCGAACACTTAATGCCCGCGTATTTGCGTTTTGTGCGTGGCGTGGTTGATTCTGATGATTTACCGTTAAATGTTTCGCGTGAAATACTGCAAAACAATCGTCACATCGACGCGATTCGCGGCGCGTCGGTGAAAAAGGTGTTGGGCTTGCTGGAGGATATTGCGAAAGAGCAGCCGGAAAAATATGCCGAATTTTGGAAAGAATTCGGGCGCGTGATGAAGGAAGGCCCTGCGGAAGACCATGGTAATCGTGAACGCATCGCCAAATTGATGCGGTTTGCAACAACGCACACCGATGTAGAGGCGCAGACGGTGAGCTTGGAAGACTATATCGCGCGCATGAAACCGGGGCAGGACAAGATATATTACGTCACCGCCGAGAGTTTTGGCGCCGCAAAAAACAGCCCGCACTTGGAAATTTTCCGCAAAAAAGGTCTGGAAGTCATACTGCTGTCGGATCGAGTGGATGAGTGGTGGGTGTCGCATATCACCGATTACGAAGGTAAGACACTGCAATCTGTTGCCAAAGGGGCGTTGGACCTGGGTGATTTGGCGGATGCCGAAGAAAAACAAAAACAAGACGCGGCAGCGGAAGAAGCGAAAGACTTGCCCGAACGTTTTAAAAAGGTGTTGGGTGACAAGGTAAAAGAGGTACGTTTCAGTCATCGTTTGACGCGTTCGCCTTCGTGCTTGGTGGTTGAAGACCAAGACATGGCGGTGAATCTACAGCGTATGTTGAAGGCTGCGGGTCATGCGGTGCCCACGTCTAATCCTATTTTAGAGTTGAATCCCACACATCCGTTGGTGGTCAAACTTAAAGGTGTGGACGACGACGCCCGTTTTTCCGACTGGGCAAACTTGTTGTTTGAACAAGCCAGTCTCGCCGAGGGCGGTCAGTTGGATGATCCTGCGGCATTTGTGGGGCGCATGAACGATTTATTAATGACTGCCACCTAACCTGGAATCTTTTTTCGCAACTCCATTTGGTACGGCCTGATTGTTTTATCGTCAGGCCGTTTTTGTGCGTAATAGTTACTCAAACGCCGTCTTTACGGCGGTGTCGATTTGTGTCTGACGCTGTTGAGCGAGTATGGAAAGTTTTGGTAGGGTTTGTAGCGCCTGCCACATGTCTGCCAACAGAGGCGCAACAGGCCCTGTAGGTGCGGTGGCGGGCGTCGCGTGAGGTGGCGCATGCGGGGGGGTAACGCTGTAGTGCCAACGGAACTGCTCATCCCGCCAGCGGTAAAAATGGGTATTGGTACTGTCATCGCCCCAACGCAGCGTCTGCTCAATGAGGGCGGTTTGGAGATCATGTACTGTCAAATGCGGGTGTGACTCTATGTTGTGCCAGGCGGTAAAGCCCGCCATTGCAATGCCAAAGTAACAACAGAATTGAAGAAATGTGCGTCCCATCGTCCAGCCCTACGGAATCCAGTTCCGTAGATGCTAGCGGTAGGCCAACGTCTGGCTTTAATTTTTCTCCACAACCTTG
>JAOUGF010000312.1 GCA_029857925.1 Gammaproteobacteria bacterium | reverse complement strand
GGTCATAGAATTTACGCTGCCACGCGCCCGTTATCACAACGAAAATCTGCTTGCAGGGCTGATTGATGGTGTGCTGCAAACCCGCCCCGAGGTGCATGTCGCGGCGACCCAGCTAGGCGTCTCGGCGGCGGACTTTGCGGCCTTCGAGCGCGCCTATATCGCCAGCGATTTTGCCTATCGTGCATGGGCCGCCAATCTGCACGGGCGTGACAACGAATATCTGTACCTGATGCGTATGGCCTACCGTGCCAACCCGCAAGACCGTTGGGTAGGTTTTGCGCTGGCAGATGCGTTAATGGCCAGCCTGCCGAACGCCAATGCGCAAGGCGTCAATCGCGAACAGCTATTGCAAGCGGTGCTGCACCTGCGCCCCGACCACCCCGAGGCGTTAAAGGCCTGGTGGCTTAGCCTGAACGACGCGGGCAAAACGGCCGAGGCCCGGGGGGTACGTGAGCGCTTGCTCAGCGTGGCGCCACTGGATCGCGATGCGCTGGGGACTGCCGTAACGGCCCCGGCTGTGGTACCTTAAGCACCATGAAAACTGGGTCATCTCTTGGCGGCATTCCGGTGGTCAGCGCGGGTGCGCGACCGCGTAACGGCCTGCATTGGGCGCGGCGCGGCCTACAGATCGGTGTCATCTTGCTCGCGATCTTGATTCCGGTCAGTGGCGTATTCCGCATCGACCCGGTGGACGGCGCGTTCGTGGTGCTGGATAGGCAGATTTGGTTTGCCGATTTCTTTATCGTGTTCGGATTTTGGCTGGCGGTCGCCAGTGGCCTGGTGTTGACCTATTCGTGGTTGGGCACCGCGTTTTGCGGCTGGGCGTGCCCGCAGAATACGCTGTCGGAATGGTCCAACCATTTAATGCGCAAACTGTTAGGGCGGCGCGCCGAATTGACGCTGGACGGCGAACGTGTGAAGGTCGCGGCGGCCAAAGACAAGGCCCTCAATTGGCTGGCGTTGGGGCTGATCTTTTTAGTCACGGCGATGTTTTTTGCGCTGATACCGCTGTTCTATTTTTACGCACCGGATATCGTGTGGTCGTTTATCACGCTGCGCGATGACGCCCGTCTCGCGCCTTCCATTCATTATATTTATTCGATCTTCGTCATCATTTTATTTTTAAACATCGCCTTCATTCGCCATTTTTTTTGCCGCTTCATGTGCGTGTATAAGGTTTGGCAACACGGATTCAAAACTAAACAAACCCTGCATGTCTATTATGACGCCTCGCGCGCTGCGGAATGCGCGAAATGCAATTTGTGCGTCACTTCTTGTTTTGTCGGTATAGACCCCAAGAAAACCGAAACATTCGACGCCTGCGTGGTGTGCGGTGAATGCATCACCGCGTGCAATAATCTGCATGCGAAAAAAGGCAAATCCGGGTTGCTAAAATTCGAGGTCGGCGAACGCGCCAGTGACAAGGCGCGGCAATTTAAAAACAACGTCGCCACAATTTTCGGGCGCGTGCGCTGGACGCTGCCGATCACCGCCTTTGGCGTTGCGATGTTTGCGTGGGGGTTGTGGGACTATGCGCCGCACCATCTGAGCGTTTATCGCGCGCAAGACGTCGGTGTCATGCAACCGCAGAATTATCGCATCAATGTCGTCAACAAGATGTATCATCCCGCGCAATTTAAGGTTTCGATTGCTGGGCTTACGCCGCGACAATATCACCTGTCGGCGCACGATTTGGCCATGCAAAATATCGGTCGCGCCGACGTGTTGTTAAACATCACGCCGGATCTGGCGCCGGGGATTTATCCGATTTTAGTCACGGTCTCCGCCAGCGACGGCTGGCAGGAGACTCAACGCATTCAACACGTCGTCACCAAGGGGTGAAGCATGACCACTGAAACACCTGTAAAACCTGTAACATCCACCGAACCCGCCAAATGGGGCGAGATCCCCGCCGACAATTTCGGCTACGCCAGCGACGAGGAGCGGCGCGCCAAACGCGGTCTGGAAGATTGGGAATTGACCGAAAAAATCCCCGAATCGCAACGCGCGGTACCGAAATGGTTTTTCGCGGTGGTGGTGGTCGTGATGTTGGTCGCCGTGGCGTTGAGCTTTCCGTTTTGGGGCGATCGCAAGGGTTATGAACGCGAATGGATAGACTGGGGCTTCGGTGCGGCGCTGTTATATGTCGCCGTTTTCGGCGCATTCGTCTACAAAATGGTGAATATGTACGGATCACACGCCGCAGGGCATTTGGATACGGATGTAGATGCCGCCTCTACGCGTGAACAAGATCATGAAAAAAAGTAGTTTACTTGTATGCGCGACGATGTGGGTGGCATCCTGCGCGCCGCCGCCCGTAGCGATCCCGTTGCCGGATGCGGACTCGCCCGGTGCGCGGATAATGAAGGAAAATTGCTCCCAGTGCCATGGCGCGCCGCAACCTTCCACGCACGTCAGCGTTGAATGGCCGGGCGTCGTCGACCGCATGCTGGACCATCGCACACGCAAGGGCTACCCGCCGTTGAGTGCGAACGATCGTACTACATTGCTGGAATATCTGCATAAGCACGCACGCGAGGTCACACCGTGAAGCACATCCTCGCGATTTTAAGTTTTTTATTCATGAACGCCTGCAGCGATGAACCGGCGTTGCGCATCGCGCCACAGAACTGGGGGGACATCAAAATCCAACTTGAAACCCGCCCGCCGATGCCGACATCCGGTATGAATGAAATTTTAGTGATTGTTAATCACACCGGTGAGAAAAGAATGCCGGTGTGGGACAGTATCATCGCATTGCGTGCCGATGAGAGTGATAATTGGCATCAAGCGATACAAGACGGTCATACCGGCGTGTATCGGCGTGCGGTAAAGGTCACGGACCCCGCGACACAGGATGTGCAAGTACAGATTCAACGCGGTGGTGACAAAGTGGTGTTGCGGTTTCCATTGCATACGTTGCAATGAACGCCTACTGACTGATCCGATTGCGCCCTTTTTGTTTGGCGCGATACAACGCTTGATCGGCCTCTTTCACGACCTCTTCGGGTTGGATTTCAAAGTTAAAGACGTTTTCCGCCAAGCCTATGCTGATGGTGACATGCACCTGGCGCACCGGTGCAACCGGCGGCGCGGACACCTCGGGTTTTTTGCTCGGACGATTCTTGTTGCGTATCATCAAGTGGGTTTGGTCCAGGTTTTCGCGCATGTTTGACAAATACGGAAAGGCCTGTTTGGCGGTCTTTCCGGGGAAGATCACCGCAAACTCCTCACCGCCGTAACGAAACGCCTTACCGCCGCCTCCGATCTTACGGATTTTGGATGCCACCATTTTTAATACCTGGTCACCCACGTCGTGCCCGAACGTGTCATTGAAGGATTTAAAATGATCCACATCCAGCATTGCGATAGTATATTGCCCGCGCAAATGCATTAATTCCTCGTTCAACGCGCGACGCCCGGGCAGGCTGGTAAGCTCATCAAAATAGGCGAGAAAATAAGAGTTTTGCGCCAATATCATAATTGGGATCAGGCCCGCCACGGTCATGTAAATATAAAACAAATCGCGCTGCGGCCCCGCTTGGAAGGCCATCACGGTGGCTACCATAATGCCTAAAAAACCGCTAATAAATACATCCGATTCCAACGCCAACAGCTTGAACATAATCAAAAAACTTACCACGTAGATAAACACGGACAATTGCGAAATCGCG
>JAOUGF010000311.1 GCA_029857925.1 Gammaproteobacteria bacterium | reverse complement strand
AACAAACCATACGCGCGGCATTGGGTCGCATGCTGTTTTCAAACGACGATATCCGCAAATCGGTCAAAGTATTGTCGGGCGGCGAGCAAGGCCGCATGTTATTCGGCAAACTCACGTTGCAACGCCCGAATGTCTTGTTGATGGACGAACCTACGAATCACTTGGATATGGAGTCCATCGAGGCGTTGAATCTGGCGCTGGAAAACTACCCCGGGACATTGATATTTGTCAGCCATGACCGCGAATTCGTGTCGTCGTTAGCGACGCGCATCATTGAATTGGACGCCACCGGTGTGGCCGATTTTACAGGCACCTATGACGAATATTTACGTTCCAAGGGTGTATCGGTTTGACACCCCTACTCGGGGAGGGCTCCTGTATTGGGGGCCCTGGCTCACCCCACCCCTACACACGCCGTTCTTTTGTATAATTAATAAAACGCTAATCATTTTCCTAGACTATAATCAGTCAACATACACTTGTTTTACGCGCTGAAATGTCGTGGTAGTCAGTGCGAGGTATTGATGCGCCCTTAGGCGACGCTACTTGGAGGACGCCGCCCCGTTATGAGCACCCCGTTATTCGATACACTGCTGCGCTTAATGGTCGATGCCGATGCATCGGATTTATTTCTCAGCGCAGGGCGCACCCCCGCCATGCGTATCAAAGGTCGAGTCCGCAGCTTCGCGGAGCCGTTGCTGACCCCAGAACTACTGCATCAAATCTCGAACTTAGTGTTAAACGACGCGCAACGCGCGCATTTTGAGCGCGATCTTGAGGCGAACGTCGCATATGTTCTGCCGCAGGAAGGGCGCTTCCGGGTCAATTTGTTTCGTCAGCGGCGTGAGATCGGCATGGTCGTGCGCGCCGTCCCGCGTACCATCCTCGATTTGGATGCGCTGGGCCTCCCACCCATATTAAAAGAAGTGGCGATGCTAAAACGCGGCCTGGTATTGCTAATCGGCCCGGCGGGCACGGGCAAGTCCACCACCATGGCGTCGATGGTCAATTACCGTAATATTCATGATGCCGCACACATCGTGACGATCGAAGACCCGATAGAATATGAAATCCCACACCATCAATCCATTATTAACCAACGCGAAGTCAGCATAGACACACATTCTTACCAAGAGGCCTTGGAAAATGTGCTGCGGCAGTCTCCTGATGTGTTGGTGCTGGGCGAAATTCGTTCACGCGAGGTGTTGGAGCAAGCCTTGTTGTTTGCGGACACCGGCCACTTGTGCCTGGCAACGATGCACGCCAATAACGCAACGCAGTTGTTTGAACGCATTATCAATTTCTTCCCCGCCGAACGCCGTGATCAAATCCTGCTTGGGCTTTCGCTCAATATGCGCGCCGTGTTGTCGCAACGCCTCATTCCGACCTTTTCCGATAACTTGGTCGCCGCGACCGAATTGTTGTTACAGACACCGCGTGTCGCCGATCTGATACGCAAAGGCGAGTTTGGAGAGCTGATGGATGCAATAGAGCGTGGCTCAACGGTGGGGATGCAAACACTGGATCAATCACTGTACAATCTCCTTGATAATAATTTAATTTCACCGCAAACAGCGTTGGAATATGCGGAATCGTTTCGGAATATGCGTTTACGCATGCGCCTAAGTACGACGCCGGTTGCGAGTAACTTATAACGCACAGCGTCATATTCGTCACCGCAGATGACATTGGGTCAGCGGGTAACATTAAAGTACCCGCAAAAGAGACAACGAAGAAAGTGAGGATGTTATGGAATTTCCGTTAGTGGTTGATGCCCACACGTTGGAGGCGCAACTCGACCATCCGCAATTGCGTATTATCGATCTCACCAGCCCGGCAAACTATCAAGAAAGCCATCTGCCGGGTGCGATTTACCTTGATTATGCGGCGATCGTGCAACATCGGCCGCCGATAATGGGCTTGTTACCCGATCTTGCGCATCTCGAGCGTTTGTTTGGTCAGCTCGGCATTGGGCCCGAAACCCATGTCGTGGCCTATGATAACGAGGGTGGCGGTAAGGCCGCGCGTTTATTATGGACGTTAGAGGCCACCGGGCATACGCAATTTTCCCTGCTCAATGGCGGATTGCACACGTGGTTTGCCGAACAACGGCGCTTGGAACAACAGGTTCCCAAAATCACCCCGTTACGTTATCGCGCGCAATGGCGCACCGACGTGATCGCCGATCGCACATTTATACAAAAAAATTTACAGAACTCCGTCGTCGCATTCGTGGATACCCGCACCCCCGACGAATATCATGGCAGCCAAGTGCGGGCCGCGCGCGGCGGTCACATCCCTGGCGCGGTGAATATCGAATGGACGGAGGCGATGAATCGCGCCAAACATCTGCAATTAAAACCGGCCATCGACTTAAAACGCCTATACACCTCGCAAGGCATTACGCCGGACAAAGACATCGTGCTGTATTGCCACAGCCACCACCGTTCCGCGTTCAGCTACATCGTGCTCAAGAGTCTGGGCTACACGCACCTGCGCGGTTACCCAGGGTCGTGGTCGGACTGGGGAAACCAAAGCGACACACTGATCGCCGTATGAGTGACACCCCTGTCGTAAGTACGGGCCGCGCCACTGCGGCTACGCCGCCGCACACCCCTATGATGCAACAATACCTGCGCATCAAGGCGGAGTTTCCACGCACTATCGTGTTCTATCGCATGGGCGATTTTTACGAGCTGTTTTATGACGACGCGCGGCGCGCCTCGCAATTGCTCGATATTACGCTGACTACCCGCGGCGAATCCGCAGGCACGCCCATCCCCATGGCGGGTGTGCCCGTCCACTCCGTCGAGGGTTATCTCGCGAAGCTCGTGAGACTGGGCGAAGCGGTCGCGATTTGTGAACAAATCGGCGACCCCGCGACCAGCAAGGGCCCCGTAGAACGCAAGGTGGTGCGTATCGTCACCCCCGGCACACTGACCGATGAAGGACTGCTGGAAGAACGCCGTGACAACCTGATCGTAGCGGTATGCGCACAAGGCGACGCGTTTGGCATTGCCTATTTAGAGCTCTCTGCGGGACGCTTTTGCGCATTAGAAGTACGCGGTATTGAACCCTTACTGAGCGAGTTGGAACGCTTGAATCCAGCGGAATTACTAATCAGCGAGGATTTTCAACACGCCCACGCGGAACTGTTCGCGACCCGCGCAGGCGTGCGCGGGCTAGCGCCATGGATATTTGAACTCGATACCGCGCAACGGCTGTTGACTGCACAATTCGGCACGCATGACCTCGCCGGGTTTGGCGCACAGGAGTTGACGTTAGGGGTGGCCGCCGCAGGCGCGTTATTGCAATATGTGAACGATACGCAGCGCTGCGCGTTGCCGCATCTGCGCGCGTTACAAATAGAACGGCGTGAAGACAGCCTGATGTTGGATGCCGCGACGCGGCGCAATCTCGAACTGGTTACTAATTTAAGCGGCGGCGGCGAACATACGTTGGCTGCCGTGATAGACCGCACCGCGACGGCGATGGGCGCGCGCCTATTGCGCCGCTGGCTGGCACGCCCCTTACGCGACGTAACCAAACTACAACAACGCTTGGCGGCTGTCACTTGTTTATTGGAAAATCGCCGCTATGCCGATCTACATACCGCATTGCATGGCATAGGCGATATCGAACGCGTCCTTGCCCGCGTGGCCTTGCGTAGCGCGCGA
>JAOUGF010000310.1 GCA_029857925.1 Gammaproteobacteria bacterium | reverse complement strand
CCAATTCAAAAAAATTGGACGCGCCTATCAGCGCCGACGGACCCGCAACAGCGTGTTTTTCCCCCAGCGTACGATTGAGGCTATAGGCCAACGCGGCATTAAAGATCACTTGAATAAATATCGGAACCGCCAACAGCGCGATGACCAGCGGTTGATTCAGGATCGCCGGGCCTTGAAACGCGAATAACAACACCAGCGTCGCCAACAAAGCGCCTATCGACCAAGGACCGATGGTTTTCATCGCTGCATCAAATTGCGCCACACCCTGTGTCATTAGTCTGCGTCGCCACGCCTGCGCAATCAGCACCGGAATCACGATATACAACACCACCGATGTGACCAGTGTCGCCCACGGCACCGTGATTGCTGAAATGCCCAGCAGAAATGCCACTAGCGGCGCAAACGCGAAGATCATAATCACATCGTTTAACGCCACTTGTGACAGCGTGAACAACGGATCGCCGTGGGTCAGGCGACTCCAAACAAACACCATGGCGGTGCACGGCGCCGCCGCGAGCAGGATCAATCCGGCGATATAACTGTCGATCTGCGCAGCGGGCAACCAAGGCGCAAATCCATGACGAATAAATAACCACGCCAATGCCGCCATCGAAAATGGCTTCACCAACCAATTCACAAACAAGGTCACGCCAATGCCGCGCAGGTGGTGTCGCACCTCATGCAATGCGGAAAAATCCACCTTCACCAGCATAGGAATAATCATTACCCAAATCAACAGTCCGACAGGCAGATTGACCTGTGCGATGTCTATGTGACCGATCTGCTGAAAAATCATCGGGAAAAATCGCCCCAATGCGATACCGGCAACGATGCAGAGCAACACCCACAGGCTCAAATAGCGCTCGAAAATGCTCATCTCTATTTTTGCCGCATGTGCGTCCCGCGTAGACATTGATATTTTCCTCGGTTTTTACGGGAGCAGTGTGCCGATCTTGTCCATTGCGGACTTTAAACGCGGCAGGTCGTGCGCAAGTTGCGGCAACGGTAACGCAAAAAACGCCTCGATGCGTGCCCGCAGGATGCGGTAAGCGGTCATAAATGTGGCGTCGATTTCAGCGTCACTGCCGGTGGCATGCGCCGGGTCTTCCACGCCCCAATGCGCGCGCACCACCGGCCCAAAATACGCGGGACACGATTCGCCGGCGGCGTTAGCGCACACCGTAATCACGACGTCCGGCGTAAGCGGCAAGTCGTCCCACGATTTGCTGTAATAGCCTGCACTCGCGATGCCCTCACGCGTCAACAACGCTAGCGCGCGCGGATGCACGCTTCCGGTCGGCCTGCTACCCGCGCTTATCGCGCGCCAACCCGCAGGGGCAAGGTGATTGAAAACTGCCTCGGCGAGGATAGAACGGCAGGAATTGCCGGTACATAGCATCAAAATATTCATCGTTTATACTCACTTTCGAATAGTTTTTGGGGTCTTAGCAGTAGGTGCGCAGGCGGGTGCAACGCGCAGGTCTAGACACTCGTTAGGATTCCCGGCACAACACTCGTCCGTCAAATAGCCGATCAATTCCAACATCAACGGCAAGTTCGCCCGGTAACGGAGAAAGCGTCCCTCTTGCGACACAGTCACTAATTTCGCATGGGCCAACGCCTTCAAATGGAACGACAAATTATTCGGCGCAATGTCCAGAGTCGACGCGATTTCTCCGGCAACCATGCCTGCCAAACCCTGTTTGACCAGCAACCGAAAGACGTCCAACCGCACACCTGCGGACAATGATTCGAATATCGTAAGGGCGGATTGTCTCTCCATTGTTCAATATTACAACGATTATTGAAACGTTGCAAGCACCTCGCGGGCGTAGGTCTTGAAGTACACCTAAACGCCCGTTATTGTTTGAGAAATAGCTTGAACTCGGTGATGCTCAAGGCGCCTCGATCAGAGACGGCCAGCCTGATCTCGTCCATTGTTCTGGTTCCGAGGAGCATCCGCTGCCTGTCATGCGTACATTTGATCTACGCGGACCTCTCCTGCTACAAGTTATTTATTGGAGTTCTTCTTTTCTTTCTTTTCAGCCTTTTTTTCTTTAGGTGTCTTGGCCGGTTTCTTTTTGTCTTCTTTGTTACTCTTTTGCTCTCTGCCCATGGGCGTTACTCCTGTTTAGGTGGGGTATTGAATATATTAGCACGAACTTCTCTACGTTACCCGCTGCACAACCGAATAATCTATATGCGCGGAATTGCATCGAAAGTTGGTATAGACGATCAACCGATGTCATTTGCCATTGCGAACCCCCCATGGCGACCACGCGGGTTCACCGATGTCCGCATCCGCGAAGGAAACCAAGCGCTTGACGTGGCCGTCGAGTGAAATCGTATATAGCACACTCTTCTGCTTTCCCCCCTGTATAATATTCGTCGCGTAAAGAAGCATACGACCGTTAGGCGCCACGCTCAGCGTCGTTACACCTTCGGTGTCATCAACGATGCGCACTTGGCGCGTCGCCATCTCCATGACCGCAATCCGGTCACGATTGTCTTCCGTGTGCACGATAAAGGCGAGAAATAACCCGTCAGGTGAAAACACGGGGTGATGATTACGCCGTCCAACCAACGTCAAAGGGCGGTCCTCTGCCGTCGCCAAGTTAAACTGATATATACGTTCGCTACCGTTTTGATCTGACGTATACACCAGGCTTTTGCCGTCGGGCGACCACGCGGGGTCGGCCGTGATGCCCGGGCGGCAAATCGCGCACTGTAACGTCTTGGTATGTACATCCATCACGTAGATACCGGGTTTCGACTTTTGCGCGAGGGACAGCGCCAATTTGTTTCCGTCGGGTGACCACGCCGGTGTGCTCGTCAAAAACGTGAGATCAGCAAGCAATCGGCGACGACCGGTTGCCAGCTGTTGTAAATAGATCTGCGGGTGATGCGTCTCCAGCGTAACGTAGGCGATATCACGGCCATCCGGCGACCATACGGGCGCTAACAGGGGCTCTGGCGACACAACGATAGACCGGGAATTCGCCCCATCGGCATCTGCGATCTCTACCGCGTATTGGTCATTGGCCTTTACGTCACGTCTTTTAGTTACAAACGCGATTCGAGTCGCGAACACACCCCGCGAACCTGCCAGCGCCTCATAGATCAAATCGCTGACGTCATGCGCGCGGCGGCGCAAATCCTCTTTTTGCGCATTCAATTCATAGCCTATTAACATTTCACCTTGGTAGGCGTCAAACAATTGAAAGCGTATCGCATAAATACCTGTAGCATCTTTTAGATTTTTTTGTATCTTGCCAAGCACGAAGTAAGGAATACCGCGCATACGCCATTTTTTGTATTCTACAGACATCGTGTCGTCTGCGGGGTCTGACGGCACCTCTATATCTTCTATCACGGAGGGCGAAAAGCGACCGCTAGAGTTTAGATCGGCGGCGATGATAGCCGTGAAATTGAGCGGCGCCGCGCCTGACTCACGCCCTTCGAACGGTGCAATCGCTATTGAAATATTTTCGTTAAAAGCGCTGCTTTTTTCAACTGTGGCGGGCGTAGGATTATGGTCAAATGTAGGTACACGCGCCCCACCGCACGCGTCCAACATCAGTGTGTACAGCACCCACAGGACGCTGCGCATTTGTTTTTTTTTCATTTCTTCGCACCTGGTGACTGATGTTGCCTTTCGGCGACACTACTGGGAAGGTTGTGGCA
>JAOUGF010000309.1 GCA_029857925.1 Gammaproteobacteria bacterium | reverse complement strand
GTCTTGGCCGCGTTGCTGCAGACGCCCCAACAAGATCTCGCGCGACGGCGGCAAGATAAATATGCTGATATTTTTCATTAGCTTACGTACTTGGCGCGCGCCCTGCCAATCGATCTCCAAGATCACATCCATGCCTTGGCGCAGCTGTTGATCCAGGCCCTGACGCGAGGTGCCATAGAAATTCCCGAACACCTCTGCGTGTTCTAAGAAATCCCCGCTATCGCGCATGCGCAGAAACGTCTCGCGATCCACAAAATGATATTCCACGCCGTTGGACTCGCCGGGTCGCGGCTTGCGCGTGGTGTAGGAGATCGACACCTGCACGCCAGGATCGCGCTGTAACAAGGCCTTCACAAGACTGGTCTTACCCGCACCTGAGGGGGCGGAAACGATAAAGAGCGTGCCGTGCGCTGGGGTCATTGGGTGGCCGTTTAAAGGGTGCTAGGTCTCTGGCATTATAGGGCTGGGCAGGGGGGATGTCACTGCTAAGGCGAAAATCCGCCTTCGCCTACCAAGCACCCTACCACACCTCGACATCGGGATAATGCGACGGGCACGGCATGTGTGATATCTCGAGATATTTTCTAACTTCCTCTCTATTTTATTTGCTCCATGAGTTGTAAAGTTGGGTGTTTTTGCCAAATTGTTAATTGCTCCTTTATATCACGCCTCTAATAGCCTACTCTATCCAATGTAAAGAAGGCATAGGGATTCGCGGCGGCTGCGGCATTGCCAAAGATGCAATGGGTCGTCGGTAACCCAATGAGGAGGGATAACATGCCAATGAAAACCGAGATTACTATTGCAGGGCAATCGTTTGAGGGATTGAAACAGACCAACGCGCATGGCGCCGAGTACTGGAGCGCCCGCGCCCTGCAACCCCTGCTGGGATATAGCCAGTGGCGGCGCTTCGAGCAGGCTATAGAGCGGGCTATAACCTCCTGTAAAGAATCGGGAAATCCGCCCGAGAACCATTTTGCCAACGCCGGCAAAATGGTCGGCCTTGGCTCCAGTAGTTCACGTCAGGTTGAGGATTATCACCTCTCCCGCTTCGCCTGCTACCTGATTGCCCAGGCCTGTTGATGTGGAACGGCTGGAACTGCGCGTCGCGAGTAGACATTCAGCCCGCCGTATCCACTTTTAATTCTTTCATCAAAAGTTGCACCGCTTGCTGACGGCAGGCAAGTAATAAATTTTCAGCAAGATTCTTATCGTCCAACGCCCTCGCGACCGCGAGCCCGCCTATCATCATCGCGGTCGTCGCCAGCACGATATCCATTCCGATATTTGAATACGCGTGTGTATATTGCGCTAATAATTTATTCAGCCCTTTAAAGGTTTGAGTATACGTTTTGCGCACGGCGGGTTCGCGCGAAACCACATCACTGGCCAGCGACGCAAGTGGGCATTTGCAATCGCCGTGTAGATTATTTTGATGCAGGTATTCTCGCACCAGAAGCGCCACCCAGGCTTTTTCATCCAAGGTTGAAGGTTTCGCTTGCATTACACCGCTGTTTTGCGCCGCGTGCGTAATCGCGTGCTGATATAACTCGCTCTTGTTGGCGAAATGCGCGTAGAAGCCGCCGTGCGTCAACCCCGCATCTGCCATCACCTCATTGATAGTGACATTGTCGTAGCCTTTTGCCGAAAAAAGACGATAGGCGCTCGACAAAATTCGATGACGGCTCTCTTGTTTGCGCAACTGACTACCCGCCATACACTCATCCCGAAATATGATCTTGATCATATATTAATTTAATTTAACCTGTTAAACCAGAGATGTGTAACAAAACCAGGGGAATGTATGCGTCGAGTCGCCGTGACCGGTCTGGGGATTGTGTCGAGCATAGGTAATAATGTGCAAGATGTGTTGCAAAGTTTGCGTTTCGCACGGTCTGGGATCGAATTCAATGACGATTACGCACGACGCGGGTTTCGTTCGCAGGTCTCAGGAACGATAAAATTGGAATTGGAAACAACCTTGGACACGCGTACGCGTCGGTTCATGGGGGACGGCGCTGCCTATGCGTACATCGCTATGCAACAGGCCATCGCGGACGCTGGGCTATCGACGGAAGACGTGTCGCACGAACGCACGGGTCTTATTGTTGGATCAGGCGGGCCGTCGACGCGCGCCATCGTGCAGGCCGCTGACGTCGCGCGCGAACGCGGTGCGCGACGCGTGGGTGTGACGCAAGTGCCCAAGGCGATGTGCAGCACCTGTTCGGCGAATTTAGCGACGTTGTTTGCGATTCGTGGTATTAGTTATTCGATCAGCTCGGCCTGCACGACGTCAGCACATTGCATCGGCAATGCGGCGGAACTGATACAACTAGACAAACAGGATATCGTGTTTGCCGGTGGTGGCGACGAAATGGATTGGACTTTTACGGTACTGTTCGACGCGATGGGTGCGTTATCGAAAAACTTTAACACCTCACCACAATGTGCATCGCGCGCTTTCGATGCGGATCGCGACGGCTTTGTCATTTCCGGTGGAGGGGGAATCGTGGTGTTGGAAGAAATGCAACACGCCATGGCGCGCGGCGCCAACATCTACGCGGAATTGATCGGCTATGGCGCGTCGTCCGACGGTGCCGAAATGGTGGCGCCGTCTGGCGAGGGCGCGCAACGCAGCATGCAGATGGCGTTGCGACAGGCAGGAAAACCGGTCGATTACGTTAACGCCCACGCCACATCAACGCCGGTCGGTGATGCGCAGGAAATCGCTGCGATACGCGCGGTGTTCGGCACGGACATGCCTTTTATCAGCTCTACAAAATCGCTGACCGGTCACGCACAAGGCGCGGCGGGCGTGCACGAGGCGATTTATTCGATCTTGATGTTAAACGAAGGATTCATTTGTCCGTCAGTCAATATCGATACATTGGCGACGGAATGCGCGGACGCGAATATCGCCTGCGCATTCATCGAAATGCCCACGATGCGTTGTGTGATGTCCAATAGTTTTGGTTTTGGCGGAACCAATGCAAGTTTGGTGTTCGCGTCAGTTTAAAGACCATATAGGGACACTATCAGTATCTAGGACTGTTTGAAATCCAACAAATACCATTAGCTCACGCCGCATGACTAAACGTAGTGTTCCGAAAAAATAGGTCGCGAAAATATTGTAATAGGCTACAACTTGGGGGAAAATGAAGGTTGCCTACTTGTTATAGGACGGCGCCTTTGTGATACTGATAAATCACGGAATGAATAGAGTTGCATTGATATTGGCTGTTACTTCTTTCACTAGCTGTGGTACAGGCGATAGCATTGTGGCGTGGACGGGCACCAAACAACTTGGCGTCAAGGGAGCGGCAACCTATGGAATTTCTGTTGCCGTAGGTACGAATGGCGATGTTTACGTAGCAGGCACTACTACTGGCGGCCTAGACGGAAATACCCTGTCAGGAGTAGAAGACTCTTTTGTCACCAAATACGACCGTTTTGGTATAAAGCAGTATACAAAACTTCTTGGCACAAATGGAGCGCACACTACTGGAAAATCTGTCGCCACTGATGCGCATGGCAATGTCTTTGTGACAGGAGATACAACTGGGATTTTTCACGAAAACTCCATAGCGAAAGCAAGCGATTTTTTTGTTGCAAAATATGATAGCGCAGGAGCAACGCAATACATAAACCAATTTGAAGTCATTGGGAATGATATCAATAACACAACAGTGGCGACAACTTCCAATG
>JAOUGF010000308.1 GCA_029857925.1 Gammaproteobacteria bacterium | reverse complement strand
GCTGGCGACGATTTGCGTGGGACGAGGCCATCACCAAGCGGCATTTACCGCCCCCTCAGCGGATGCGCCCCAGGTGCCACGCCGCGCATTTATCAGCAATCTAAAAGACGGCACGCTTTCGGTGATCGGGAATGACCCCGCTGATAGCGACACTTATCTAAAGTGTATTGAAACGATTTGCCTCTGCGAACCCGATAAAGAATCACAACCGAATGTCACCACGCCCAATAACGCCTTTCCGCATGGCTTGGTTTTTTCGCCGCTGACCGGCAAGGTGTACAACCTGAACAACGGCTATGGCACCGTCGCCATCATAGACCCTGTCACATTGAAAATCGAAAAACGCCTCGCCTTTAAAGGGCACAGCAACCTCTTTATCGCACATCAAGGCCGCTATGTGATCGGTCGAGGTGCGGATCGAAAACGCGATGCACACCACGTGATCGCGAAATTGTCGGTGCTGGATGTGACGACCTTGCAAGTCGTCGATACGTTGGATATCCCCGATATCTATATTAGTAAATATTATTTCAACTCCGACGCCAGCAAGTTATATTTGACCACATCGGTTTCAGGCAACCCGGAACAGCAGCACAATCTCAAGACAGACGTCGTCGCCGTATTAGACATGCGTGCACTCCCCAAACTAAAACTGTGCGCGGAACTGCGTCTAGGCGCGGTGGGCGGTTTGGCGTTTTATCCGGAACAAGGCACACCACGCTACGTCTTCGCATCGCATGCCCAGGCAGGTGAATTGATCGTGCTGGACGCCGCTCACGATCGCGAGCTGCAGCGCATCTCCGTGAATAAACCTGTCGAATATTCGCGTATTTGGTTAGTCACCTAAATGCAAATCAACGTGCGTATGACTCCCCTTTTTTAGACTAATCGTTTATACTGCGCGCATTGCGGCAGATGCTACGCAGTGCGTAAAATTTTCAAAACCGATCACTATAAACCCCTGCCACTGAATGGCTGCTGAATACACAATAAAAAAATAAATTTAGCGTTTTGCCATTGACACACTAGGTGGTTTTGATTTCAAATTGGCACCATCCAACAGTTGGTCGTTGGAATTTCCCTAACCACGTATCGAGGATGTTTATGAAAAAATTATTGACCGCCCTGTTCGCCATGTCTTTTGCCGTAGTGTTCGGTGCCGCCCACGCTGCTGGCGCTGCTGCTGCCGCCGCTGCTCCGGCCACCGGTTCCTCCGCCGCCCCGGCCCCGGCCCCGGCTGCTGCCAGCGCCGCTGACAAAGACGCCAAGAAAGAGCCTGCAAAGAAAGCCAAGAAAAAGAAAAAAGAAGCCAAGTAATCTACAATACGTCTCTGAATGGGGCGCCCACGGGCGCCTTATTCTTTTTTCAGCCCCCGGAATCCCGCATGCCCCCATGACATACTGCATCAATACGAAAGTCGCATTAAACTCAAAACTGCGCTCAACGTAAGCAAAAAACATGTTTTTATAGCAACAATTCAATAGGTTGCTCCATCTCCCTCGGTTCAGCATGAGGCCTAGCCTCAATTCACCTATAACTTGCAAGTATATGCCTGCACGGTCTATACCTTCAAAAGGGGCCTCGCCGTTGCTGAGGCATGATGAGGAGTACGCTTTATGCGGGGACTGTACAAGGCATTACCGTTTAACACCCACCTAAACTATGGGGCATCCTTATACCGGCCAGCCCACACGCTGTCACGCAGTGTCGTGGATGAAGACCCGGCATCTCTTGTGATGACCGATTTTAACGTAACCCAACCCTTCTCTGTTGCCGCTGGGGCCACTATTCGCGAAGCCAACGACAAGATGATTGCCTGTGGCGTACGCCTATTGTTTGTGCTGCAGGATGGACACAAGTTGGTAGGCTTGATCACCGCGACCGATATCCTAGGCGAACGGCCACTACTCTATATCTCAGAACATGGCGGTACACGCGAGGGCGTGCTGGTCGGTGACATCATGACGGTACGCGAAAAGATTCAAACTTTGACAATAGAAGACGTCAACCACGCCAGCGTAGGTGATATCGTTGAAACGATGAAACAGTTTGGTCGCCAACATATCTTAGTGATTGAACAATACGCCGACGACGCACGTATGACGGTACGCGGGATGTTTTCAACCACGCAAATCGCTAGACAATTGGGCGAAACCATCGAGGCCTTGCCAAGGGCCGCGACCTTTGCTGAAATAGAGTTGGCGATTACCGCAACACCTTAATGGAGCCGAGTAGCCTGTGAACCAGGCTACTCTATGATTTAAATTCCGTTATGCAGCGATTAGCCGCACCTGAGTTCCGAACGTAAACCCAAAGAAATATGGCGCTCTGCAGATGCATTCAAAAAATCGGCAAAGGCGTTGGTCATCAACGATTTCCCGTCCTTCATTACCATCGCACCGTGCGACATTACGATTCGATCAAAGTCCCAATCCAAAATTTTTTCCAAACTTGCGCGAAATTGTTCCGCGTCTTCCACCATGCCGCGCAACATGCGACTCGGGCCGAAAGTACCGAATGAATTATTTGCGCGCAGCATCATTTGCGGCCACCATCCGGTATTCTTGGGCAAATTGAACGCCAAATCGGTGAGCAATAACGTCCGTGAAGGGCGGTGAAAGAACGCATATTCATTGAGCTTGGGGACACCATTGACGGCCACCACCTGAACGTGTTGACCCCATTGAAAAGAATGACACTCTGCTAACGGCTCGGCGTAACCCTGCACCTTAATACGCGCACCCGGGGCGGCGAAATAGCGCGCGCCTGGAAATGCGGAAAGCCAATCCCCGACGTACATGCCATGACAACGATTAGGTGTCACTATCCAGGAAACCACGCCCAGTCTGCGCACCGCATCCCGTACGCTGCCATCCAATGAAATCGGGGAATGAATAAATAAACGACCATCCGCAACGTCGATCAACGTCATGCGATTGCCTATATCGACGCCCAACAACGAAAAGGATTTCTCACATACCCACAGACCTTCGTCCACTTGTCGCATTGCGAGAACCTCCCGATAAAGGGGGAAACTGGTCAAATATTAACCAATATTTCATATAAAGGCAAGTGTTTTTATCAATAAAATCACCCATTTATAACTATTTTAGTATGCTTTTTTATGCATACTATTTCTATTAGATTGCCTCGCGTTATGACGGACTCAAAAAAGCATCGGCCACGATATCTGTCATTGAAGCGCCACCCAAGAACACCGCGCGCTGCGCGCTGCGCACCATTGCAGGATGTCCACATAAATACACGCGCATCCCTCGCAGGTTCGTCAAGGTTTGCAGAGCCAGCGCATCTGCGCGCCCGTGCGCGTATTGTGCAGAGGCGGAGCCCTGCGACACACAGGGGAAATAATGGAAATTTGCGTGGTGTGCCGCCAATTGATGTAATGTTTCTTCCAAATACAGTCCTTGCGGAGTGCTGCTACCGTGATAGAGATAAATTTCACCGCGATGCCCTTGGCGCAACGCATCGCGCAATACACCATAGAGGGGCGCTAGCCCGGTGCCCGTGCCTATCAGGAGCAACGCTTGGTCGGGGGACTCCGCACGGTAGTAGCACTCGCCTAGCGCGGGGCTGATTGTTAGTTCGTCATTTTGACGTAGGTTCTGGTAGACCCAACCACTCATACGTCCTTGCGGCACGCGGGCAATATGCAACTCCAGCTGTGACTCTACAGTTGGCACGCTGGCGATAGAATAGCTGCGT
>JAOUGF010000307.1 GCA_029857925.1 Gammaproteobacteria bacterium | reverse complement strand
CAAGGCGGCGAATATTTTAGGATTTGGATCGTCAACGCGATCCTGACAGTCGTCACGTTAGGCATCTATTCCGCGTGGGCCAAGGTGCGGCGCCTGCAATATTTTTATCGCCACACACGCCTGGGTGATGCCAGCTTCGACTATCACGGCACGCCGCAGGCGATACTCAAAGGGCGGTTGATAGGCTTTGGATTGTTTGCATTGTATTCAGTCGCACTGAAAATAGCGCCTTTAATCGGCCTATTCATCGGCCTGGTGCTCGCGCTGGTGATGCCCTTTTTGTTGGTGATGTCGTTGCGTTTTCGGTTGCACAATTCCAGTTACAGGGGCTTGCGCTTCGCCTTCACGGGTTCGATCAAAAAGGGCTATTTCAATTTTTTGCTGCTCCCTGTTTTGACGGTATTCACACTCTATCTGCTCGCACCGTTTACGCATCAACGCATCAAGGCCTTTCAACACAATCATAGCCGATTCGGTACGACAAATTTTAGCTTTAATGCCAGCGTGGGCGGGTTCTACAAAATCTATTTTGTCGCGTTTTTCATTCCGTTAATTGCCCTTATTGCGATGATCGTCATGATGGTGAGTGCGATCGTTCAGGGTGGAGAAGCGGAGGCCCAGAAAGGTCCGCCGTTCATGTTGATCTTGGCGATGGAAGGCATTTTTGTCCTCATATATCTCGTCGTGGTGCCCTATTTTTTTGCGCGCATACAAAACATCGTATGGAATAACACCCAGTTAGGCGCCCACCGTTTCAAAAGCGACGTGACCGCGCGCGGCCTGTGGTGGATCATGTTTAGTAATTTTATCGGTATTGTATTAACGTTGGGTCTTTATATGCCCTATGCAAGTATACGGTTGGCGCGCTATCGCCTTGAACACATGGCATTGATGGTAGACGGGTCGCTACAGTCGTTCGTTGCAGGCGTAGAGACCAACGCCAATGCGACAGGTGAGGAAACAGCAGGCATGTTTGACGTGGACATCGGGCTCTAACGTCGATGGTTCAAGCGGTGTACTACGATGGTCATAGCGCACAGGGGATTCCGGTCTTCTTAGATGTCGTGCAAGGACGGTTGACGCTACAGGGCGAAGGTGTTACAAGCGACGTCTTATTTTCCAGTGTCAGGATTACCGAAAAACTGGGCAGCGCGCCCCGGCACCTGCATTTCGCGCAAGGCGGACATTGCGAGGTGCGTGATCATGCCGGGTTTGAGGCCTTGTTGCAATCGGCGGGGTATAAACCCAAGGGCCTAGTGTCGCGTTTGGAAGAACATTGGGTATACGCGGCACTCGCCTCGGTCGCAATGATGGTGATTGCGGCGATCGCCTTTTATTTGGGGTTACCCACGTTAGCGAAATATACTGCGGCGCATATCCCTTCGGAGTATGTCGAGAATATCGATCACCATTTTTTTGATAGTTTAGATGGCAATTTGTTACAAACCAGTAAATTGAGCGTAGCGCGTAGGGAGTTGCTTAAATCGAAATTTGAGGCGTTGTTTACGACCTCAGACAAGGTGCGTTCCAACCTGGAATTTCGCCAGAGCAAGGTGATAGGCCCCAACGCGTTTGCGCTACCCGGTAACACCATCGTCGTCACCGACGAACTCATCAAGCTGGCGGCGCATGACGAAGAAATTTACGCGGTGTTAGCCCACGAGCAGGGGCATGTGCAGGGTCAGCACGCATTACGTCAGATGTTGCAAAGTTCAGTCATCGGCATGGTGGTTACGTGGTACTTTGGTGACGTCAGTGCGCTGTTGGTCGCGGCGCCTACGGTCTTATTAGAAACGCGTTATTCGCGCGATTTTGAACGCGAGGCGGACGCCTTTGCCGCACGTGCGTTGCGCACGAACGGCATCGCCCCGGCACGTTTGGCGGACATGTTGGAAAAATTGGAGACCGTCCATCGCGAAAAAACGGGTGATGAAAAACACGGTACACGTATCGCCGATTTTTTTTCCACGCATCCGGATACGCAGGAGCGTATAAATTTCTTGCGCAATGCCCAGTAAAGTGAGTTTTCCGTTCAAAATAAGTCTGTTTTTCCCGCCTGTCCCGCGGTACACTATGCCCTAGTATCTATCTAGGAATTTGCCGGTAAACCGCTATGCGATTGTTTTTTAAAGTGTTCTTCATGCTAGTACGGGGGGTTGTTGGCCCTTTGATCTTGTTGTGGGAGGCGTTGTCGGCGCCCAAAAAGATGCAGCGCTCGCAGGAAGCCCAACGCAAAGTTGATCTTGAAACAAGCACATTGGCGATGTACCAATTTCAAACCTGTCCGTTTTGCATGAAGGTGCGACGGGAGATGCGTGCGTTGGCGTTGAATATAGAGTTACGTGATGCGCAACGCGATCCGACGCATCGGGCGGCGCTATTGCAAGGCGGCGGTGCGGTTAAAGTGCCTTGTTTGAAGATCGTGGATGAGAAATCAGGTACGCAATGGTTGTATGAGTCCGCAGATATTATCCGCTACTTGAAAACGCGTTTCAGTTAGCCTTTCGAATAAAGTAGACACCCGTCCTATACGCGGGAGGGGTATCTATCTTGCACGCAGGTTATCGTGTCTACGCTGGTTTTGCCTGTAAGCTGACGACCAATACACCGCCTATCACCAAGCCCCCGCCAATCAATTGTAATAGTGTCATAGATTCATTTAACAACATAGTTGCGAGCGCGATGGTGATGATGGGGCCTATGGAACCTATCATTGCCGCAGCTCCGGCGCCTATACGACGTATCGCCACCGAAACGAGTATCGAGGGTAATACGGTGGAAAATATCGCCATGATCAGCGCAACGCCATATACGTTCATCGGTTGCGCCAATTCCGCGAGACGGTGCGTGAGTCCAAAGTGTATTAACGCGGCCACGCAGGACACCGTCATCGCCAACCCGGTAAACCGCATCGCCCCAACCCGTGCCAATACCTCGCCGCTGCCAACCAAATAGAGCGCGTAGGACACCATGCTGCCAAAGACCAGCGCCGTACCGATCACCACCGGGCCGGACAATGGTTCCACATCTTGCGTGATCGCCATGGCGACCCCGATGTAGCTGAGTGCCAACGCAACGACGGTGCTCGTGCGTATCGGTTTACGCAAGAAAACCGCTGCCAATATCACGACCAACGTGGGGTACAAAAACAACACCAGGCGCTCTAAACTCGCACTGATATACGTCAACCCCATAAAATCCAACAGGCTGGCGAGGTAATAGCCAAGCAAACCCAACACCGTTATTGCCCAGCGATCACGCGTTGCAATCGGCGCCGGATTTTTTCGATAGGTGCTCCACGCGACAATGAATAGGAAAAACGGTAACGAGAACATCATGCGCAACACCAACAGGCTCACCGCATCTATGGCCTGTAAATAGGCGAGTTTAATCAACACCGATTTGACGGAAAAACCGACGGCGCCGAGGAATGCGCACAAGGTGCCTATCATGACATAGTGTTTTTGGGCGAATGATTTTACGGTGATATGCACTTGAGTGTCCTTTAGTTTAGGCTACGGATCTCAAGCGACAGACACACAACCACTGCAGCGGAGATCCGCAGCGAGGTTGTGTTTAATATTAACTACATGAAAACGCACCCACTGCGGCGGACAGAGTGACGCCACAGCCACAGGGAGGAACGAGATTGGATGTCGTTTGCGTTGTTCATTAGATGAGTCTAGGTGGGCTGAATGCGGGTTGTCAATAGGTTTTTTAAGATGGTCGTACTTG
>JAOUGF010000306.1 GCA_029857925.1 Gammaproteobacteria bacterium | reverse complement strand
GATATCTTGCATTGGATGGAAAGTTGGCTGAGCGATATTGTGCGCTGTAAACTGGCGCAAGATGCGGGGCGTTGGCGCAATCCGGATTTCGCGGGCCCGTTGACGCGGCTTGCGGACGGCGTGGATGTGCAAGCGGTATTGACGCTGCTCACGCACACACAAAAGGCCTTGCGTGGCCTGTCCACCAGCGCGAATGTGCAGTTGATGTTAGAAGGTATTGCGATTGATTGCACGGCATTGCGCGCCCTGCCGGTGCGTACTAACGGGGATCATCTAAAATGAGTGGTATCAGCATGTCACAAAACAGGTTGGCGCTCCCTACACCGCCGGGCGGCGGGGCGATTTTGCATCTCACCATCTCCGACAAGATGGCGCTACATTCGGTGTATATGCCATTTGTCAAAGGCGGTGGTTTTTTTGTGCCCACACCACGGCAATTTCGTCTGGGGGATGAGGTCTTTGTGCTAGTCAGTTTGTGGGACGAAACAGATCCCGTGCCGGTGCTCGGTCATGTCATCTGGGTTACGCCGATGGGCGCACAAGGCAAACGCGCGGCGGGCATAGGCGTGCAATTCAAGCCTAAAGAAAACGACGCATTGCGCGCGCGCATTGAAGATCTGCTCGCGGGTTTGAGTAAATCCGACCGCGTCACCCATACCTTGTAACGCGATGCTGATAGACTCCCATTGCCACCTGAATCTGCTCGACGGCGCGGCGGACGCGAGTGTGTTAGCGCAATATCTGCAAGCCGCGCGCGCCAACGATGTCGGCGGTTTTCTGTGTGTGGCAACCGATATGGAAAGCTTATCTGCGGTGTTAAATGTCGCCGATCAAAACGCAGATGTCTACGCCTCGGTGGGCGTGCACCCCAATCACAATGACGGACACGATCCCAGCATAGACGAATTGGTTGCACTCGCGCGCCATCCTAAAGTGATCGCGATCGGTGAAACAGGCTTAGATTATTTCCGCACGCAAGGCGAAATGCGCTGGCAACAGGAACGCTTTCGTCGCCATATCGCGGCGGCGAAACTCACCGCGAAACCGTTGATAATTCATACCCGCGAGGCGCGCGCCGACACCCTGCAAATATTGGAAGAAGAACAGGCGCAAGACGCACGCGGCGTGATGCACTGTTTTACCGAAGATTGGGCGACGGCCAAGCGCGCGCTGGATATCGGCTTTTACATCTCGTTTTCCGGAATCGTCACCTTTCGCAACGCGACGGCGCTGCAAGCCGTCGCGCAGCAGGTGCCCATAGACCGCATTCTAATAGAAACCGATTGCCCTTGGTTAGCACCGATGCCGCACCGCGGCAAGCCCAATCAACCCGCGTATGTACGTCACGTCGCCGAGTTTGTAGCGGCATTGCGTGGGTCAGATTATGGCGAATTCGCTGCGCAAACGACGCAAAATTTCGCGCGACTGTTTCATGTCACAGTCTAGTGAATGTAATATATTAACTTGGCAATTCGCGATAAATATCAATAAAAACAATGAGTAATAAAACATATATAATGTATTGTTTCATGTATCCTTAATTATTGCGTGGTAGTATCCCACCCATCAGTTTTGTTGTATGGGTGGTAAGCAATGTCTTCCGTCGTAGAATTCAATCAACACGCGCGCAGCGTTGTCATTGCGCCGACGAGCACAACGCGCTCCTCATGGCCTATCATCGACGACATCGTGCTGTTAGGCGTGATGCCGTTGATCGCCGGCTGCGGTCTAGTCTACGAATACGCGTTGTCGCATTATGCAGGCGTCATCCTCGGCAATACCGAAACGGCGATCTTTATCATGATAGGCATCATGATCATGTCCGCCGGATTCGGCTCGTTGATGTCACAACGCATCGTGAACGCATTCACCGGCATGGTGTGGTTAGAGATATCCATCATTATCTTGGGCTCCAGCGCAGTGCCCGCCATTGCAGGCACAGTTTATTTCTCCAATCATTATGTGTTGCCGCATTTGCCTGTGATGCAAGGCAGCGTGGGCATAGACATCATCGTCCCGTACATTTTTGGATTTATCATGGGATTTTTAATGGGCATGGAAATGCCGCTGGTTGCGCGCATTCGCGAACACATACGCGGAGCGGAAGGCGCGCGCGGCACGGCCATCGTATATGCCAGCGATTGCATCGGTATCGCGGCGGGCACGTTTGCGTGGGCGGCCTATCTGGGCGACATCGACGTCACCGCCGCTGCCAGCATGGCGGCCAGCGTAAACGCGTTGGCGTTGAGCATCTTCATATTGCGTTATCGCGCACAAATTAATTTCAATCGCAGAATCATCGCAGCGGTCATGGTCGCGTTTTTGGTGTTGGGATCAATCTCCACCCACGGCGTACAGTGGTCTGAAGCGACCAGCATAGAAAAACGGGGATAAAAATGGAAAGCATCGCAGTCTATTCGTTAGTGGCCTTACTTATGATCGTGAATGCCATCATGTTACAAGATGATGATGATTGATTTGCCGGGCGCAATCTCGTGCGCGTTATCGCCAACCGCGTGAAAAAATCACCAACGATCTAACGGACTCAACACCCCTTTTCCGCCGCGATTCAACACATGTGTATAAATCATCGTCGTGCGCACGTCTTTATGGCCCAATAATTCCTGCACCGTGCGGATGTCATAACCCGCTTCCAACAAATGCGTCGCGAAGGAATGACGCAACGTGTGCGGTGTTGCGGGTTTGCCGACGCCGGACAGGCGCGCGGCGTGTTGCATCGCGCGTTGCACGGATTTCTCATCGATATGATGGCGACGCACCGCGCCGCTGCGCGGGTCAGTCGACACGTCGCGTGCAGGAAATACGTATTGCCACGCCCACTCGCGATTCGCGTGCGGATATTTGCGTTCCAGCGCGTGCGGCAAGTAGACATCGCCGCCGCCTTCCGTCAGATATTGTTCATGCAATGCCTTCACGACATTCAAATGCGCACGCAACGGCGCGATCAATTTTTCCGGCAACATCGTGATGCGATCTTTTTGCCCCTTGCCATCGCGCACAATAATCGCGCGTTGCGCGAAGTCGATATCTTTAATGCGCAACCGCAAGCCTTCCGCCAAGCGCAGCCCCGTGCCATATAATAATTGAATTACCAGCCCCACTGCGCCCTCCACATGTGCGAGGATGGCCTGCGTCTCGGCCACCGTCAGCACCACCGGCAATCGCTCTGGCCGCTTTGCGCGCACCACATTATCTAGCCAAGGTAATTCAGTTTTTAACACCTCTTTGTATAAAAATAAAATCGCCGATAAGGCCTGATTTTGCGTAGACGCAGCCACCTGGCCTTGCACCGCCAAATGCGACAAAAACGCCTCTACGTGCGCCGCGCCCATGTCTTTGGGGTGTTTTTTGTTGTGAAAGAGAATGTAGCGTTTAATCCAACCGAGATACGATTGTTCGGTGCGCAGGCTGTAGTGCCGCAACCGCAACGCGTCGCGCACTTGATCGAGCAACCGGGGCGAAGATTTCCCAGTGCTGTGCTCAGTTTTGTGGCTACCGTTGACAACGCGCAGGTGCATGTCGTTTTTCTGCAATCCATTAGGGGGCATAACAATCCTTGTTGACAAGAATTTGAAGTAGGTGCTAGCATCAACAACAATATAAAAACGGGAGGAGAAATACAATCGGCCAACGCCGAAAATTCGAAAATAATTGAAAAGACAGAAGAAAAAGACATTGCGTAGTGTTCAATTTGTGTCTCAACCCCTTTTTTCTGCCTATCCCGTTGTCTTCGAGTGGTCCGCG
>JAOUGF010000305.1 GCA_029857925.1 Gammaproteobacteria bacterium | reverse complement strand
CCGCTTTTGTCCATTGCGCCATCCAATCATAGACCAGGCAATTGTCGGCAAAATCGGCGGTATGATCTTGCGCGAAATAACCGGTTTCGGCGGCATCTGCCCATTTTACTTCACCGCTATCGACTGCAAGATCGCCGAACAAGCAGCGCAAAAGCGTCGTCTTGCCTATCCCATTGGGGCCGATGATGGCGATGCGCTCACCGGCCTCGATTTGCATGCTAAGACCTTTAAATAAGGGCTTGTCGTCGTACCCTTTGCTGACGTTGGTGAGAGTGACGGCCTGACGATGCAGCTTTTTATTTTGGTCAAAGATGATATACGGGCTGACGCGGCTAGACGGCTTGACCTCGGCCAATTCGATCTTTTCGATTTGGCGTGCCCGTGACGTCGCCTGCTTGGCCTTGGAGGCGTTTGCCGAAAAACGGCTGACAAATGATTGCAGTTCGGCGATTTGAACTTTTTTCTTCGCGTTGTCGCTCAACAGGCGTTCACGCGCCTGCGTCGAGGCGAGCATGTAGTCGTCGTAGTTGCCGGGGTATAGGCGTAGTTCGCCATAATCCAAGTCGGCCATGTGGGTGCAAACGCTGTTTAAAAAATGGCGGTCATGCGAGATGATGACCATGGTGCTGGTGCGCGCATTGAGTATGCCTTCCAACCAACGTATGGTGTTGATATCCAGATGGTTGGTCGGCTCGTCCAGCAACAATACGTCGGGGTTGGAAAACAACGCCTGTGCGAGCAGCACGCGCAACTTCCAACCGGGGGCGATAGCGCTCATCGGACCCTCATGCTGCGCCAATGGAATGCCTAGGCCTAGCAGTAAATCGCCGGCACGCGCCTCCGCTGTGTAGCCGTCCAGCTCCGCGAAATGCATCTCTAACTCGGCGGCGGCGATGCCATCGGCCTCGCTCATCTCAGGCAACGCATAAATGCGGTCGCGCTCGGCCTTTACCTTCCACAATTCGGTATGGCCCATGATGACGACGTCAAGCGCACGTAAGGTTTCGTACGCGAATTGATCCTGGCGCAGCTTGCCCAATCGCGCGTGGTTGTCCAGCATCACCTGTCCAGCGGACGGCGCCAGGTCACCTGTCAAGATCTTCATAAACGTCGACTTTCCGCACCCGTTCGCGCCGATCAGGCCGTAACGGTTGCCGTTACCAAATTTGACGGAGACGTTTTCAAAGAGCGGCTTGGGGCCGAATTGCATCGTGATATTGGCGGTGGCGATCATGGACGTCTACTACACTACAAAAGGGATGCAATTGTACCGGGAATTGCCGCGTAGCGCGACTCTTATTCTGGTTTTTTTCCAGTGGATCGGGAGATATCTGAAGACGTATTGCCGGTGCGGCGTGGCGGATTCACGCACGGGCATCAAGTAACGGTTGCGAATGCCGCTCTAGGGATGTCTACCTGCCGAGTGCACATTTCAGTATGGATTTCGCCACCTTAGTTGGGCTTATCGCCGGTATTTTAATTCTGACCTTCGCGGTGGCGCTAGGATCGGATTTTGCGATCTTCGTCAATATTCCCGGGATTCTGATCGTGGTCGGGGGCACAGGTGCGTCCGTGCTGATCAAGTTTCCATTGAAGATTTGTTTTTCGGCCTTTTTAGATGGTTTGAAAACGGCATTTATCGATCGCTCTGAGCAGCCTGCGGAACTCATCAAACTCGCCAGCCAATTGTCGGGCCGTGCACGTCGTGAAGGTAAATTGGTGTTGGAAAAGATCCCGGTGCGCAATCAGTTTTTTCGTAAGGGGTTGGTGCTGGTGGCCGATGGACATCCCACCGAGTTTATACGCAAGGTGATGACGTTGGAAATGGATAGGGTGATAGACCGCCACATGGTCAGTGAGCGGGTCTTTCGCGGCATAGGCGAATCGGCGCCTGCCTTCGGCATGATAGGCACATTGGTTGGTTTGGTACAGATGTTTGTGCATCTGGAAAATCCCAAAGAGATCGGCGCAGGCATGGCGATCGCGATGTTGACCACGTTGTATGGCGCGATCATCGCGTATTTGGTCGCGCTGCCTATCGCCGATAAATTGCAGATGCGCGCGATGGCGGAACATCACACCAAAATGCTGATTATCGAAGCGATCGTGAATATCGCACGCGGTGAAAATCCCAAGGTGATAGAAGAAATTTTATTGCCGTATCTGCCGAGTTCGAATCGCGATAGTTTGGAACCCGATCCGAGCGCGCCGACGCGTCCCCAAGTCGCGCGCAAAAAAGTGTTGTAGACCGCAATGCCTCCGCCGCAAACCCCAAGCGTGACGCGCACTACCTACCCCCCATGGGTCGTAACGTTTGCCGACTTGATGTCACTGTTGATGACATTTTTTGTTTTGCTGTTCTCGACGTCAACGTTAGATAAAGACAAATATCGTAGCGTCGCGGATGCGATGGAAAAGGCCTTTGGCCCAGGCGCGTCGCAAGCGGTCATCGAGATCGCGAATCGCCAGGACATTTTGCGCGACCCTCAATCTGATCCCGGTGATATTGCCGATACCGCAACGCGATTGCGCCAAGCGCTCGGCAACGAGATTCGCGAAGGTATGTTGGAGGTGGAATCGCGCAAGGGTGAAATCGTCGTGCGGTTTCCGGAGCGCATCGCATTCCAAAGCGGGAGTGAGGTGTTGACCCCGACGTTCGATCCCGTCGTGGAAAAAATGGTGGCGATCTTGGCCAAGACCCAAGGCAAAATTGTGGTCGTGGGTCATAGCGATGACGTGCCGATAGTCACCGAACGCTTTCGTTCAAATTGGGAGTTGTCCGCCGCGCGCGCAGTGTCTGTCATCCATGCGTTGCGCGCTCGGGCAAGCCTCGATGCGCAGCGCTTGGTGGCACAAGGGGTAGCTGACACCCAGCCGTTGGTTGCCAATGACAGCCCACAACATCGGGCGCAAAATCGCCGCGTGGAGATCTTGATACTAGAAACTAAGAATGACTCTAAATCTGCCGCTGTATTATCTACAAGCCCTTAATTCCGTTCTAATTTTATTTCCTCAAAATGCCCCAGCACAATGCACAGCGTTTTGCCACATCCCATAAGGCCTAGTGAATGCTGGTGTTTTTCATGGTACTCTCTTGCATTGTGGGGATAAGTTGTTATTATCAATACTATAAGTTGGATTAGAAGGTAGGGCTATGGCCGATCGGCGTTTGCAAGTATTTTATACAGTGGCGAAGTTGTTGAGCTTTACCAAGGCAGCGGAATCCCTGCACATGACGCAACCCGCCGTGACCTTTCAAGTGCGACAGCTCGAAGAACATTTTAATACCCGCCTGTTTGACCGCACACATAATCGCATCAGCCTGACCGACGCCGGGCGTCGTGTGTACGAATATTCCACCCGCATCTTCGAACTTTACAGTGAGCTGGATAACGCGGTGCGCGAAATCACCGGCGAGGTCAGCGGCGTGTTAATGGTGGGCGCCAGCACCACGATCGCCGAATATATGTTGCCCGCGTTGCTCGGCGACTTTAAAGCCAAATATCCCGACGTCAGCGTGCGGCTGAAGGTGTCGAATACCGACGGCATCGTGCACATGGTGGAAAACAATATCATTGATCTGGGCGTCGTCGAGGCGCATGTCACGAACAAAAATCTGGCCGTGGAGTTGTGCCGTTTGGATCAATTGGTCGCAATCGTCGCACCCAAACACCCGTTGGCGAAGGTCGGCAAGGTCGGGCCGCGTGCGTTGTTGGAATATCCGTTTATCTCGCGCGAGGAGGGCTCAGGCACGCGTGAGGTCATCAA
>JAOUGF010000304.1 GCA_029857925.1 Gammaproteobacteria bacterium | reverse complement strand
GCGCGTTGGAGACGAAAAATATACCGCATGGACGTAGCGTGCGGGTTGCAGGTTTAGTCATTGGACGACAACGCCCCGGCACCGCCAGCGGCGTCACCTTTGTCACGTTGGAAGATGAGACAGGCATGGTTAATGTCGTGGTGTGGCGCGCGCTCGCCGAACGTCAGCGTCGTGAATTGCTGACCGCGCAATTATTGATCGTGCACGGTGTACTCGAGCGTGACGGTGAGGTTGTGCATGTTATTGCCGGTCGTTTACACGATGCAAGCGCATGGTTGGGCGATTTATTGGTTGCGTCGCGTGATTTTCATTGATTTTGACACTTTCCAAACCAGGCACTTCGCAATCACAAAAGGTCACATCGGATTACTTGTCAACAAACACTTCATAGGCTAATATCAGGCGCAGATTTACGTATAGTCATCCCCTTTCATGCACAAAGGAAGCAAGGCAATGAAACGACGCCATTTTACTAAGACCCTGGGAGCGGGTGTGCTCGCGGGTGCAGCATTGCCGTACACCCTTGGCGAGGCTAAGAGTGAAATAACGTGGAAGATGGTCACGACCTGGCCTAAAAATTTTCCCGGCATAGGCGTCGGCGTCGAAAATCTCGCGAAGCGTGTTGACGAACTTAGCGGTGGTCGCATGACTATAAAAGTGTACGGTGCCGGTGAAGTCGTGCCTGCGCTGGAGGTCTTTGA
This sequence comes from Gammaproteobacteria bacterium, assembly GCA_029857925.1. Classification (GTDB taxonomy): domain Bacteria; phylum Pseudomonadota; class Gammaproteobacteria; order S012-40; family S012-40; genus CAKKRP01. Next base: position 3,085 of record JAOUGF010000304.1, on the reverse strand, counting down.
CGCGGTATCGCGCGGAACGGCGGAAATGGGACACGCCGGAGCGTATTACTGGAAAGGAAAAAATGAGGCGTTTCAATTTTTTTCCAGCGTCCCGTTCGGCATGAATGCGATGGAAATGAACGCCTGGCTGTACTACGGCGGTGGACTAAAGTTGTGGCAAGAAGGATATGAAAAATTCAATTTGATACCTATGCCCGGCGGCAACACCGGCGTCCAAATGGGTGGTTGGTTCAATAAACAAATCAATAGCGTCGATGATCTAAAAGGATTGAAGATGCGCATGCCAGGTCTGGGCGGTGAGGTGTTGAAGCGCGCAGGCGGCACACCGGTAACCTTGCCCGGCGGCGAATTGTTTAACGCGCTCAAAAACGGCACGATAGATGCGACTGAGTGGGTGGGCCCTTACAATGACCTCGCCTTCGGACTACACAAAGCGGCCAAATATTATTATTACCCGGGCTGGCACGAACCGGGCACACCGTTGGAAATCACGATCAACAAAAAGGCGTTTGACGCCCTGCCCGCAGATCTACAATCTATTGTCCTAAACGCATGTAAAATACTCAATCAAGACATGCTGAATGATCTCACTGCGAACAATAATCAGGCCTTGCACGCACTGAAGACCAAGCACCATGTCGATGTACGGCGCTTTCCCGATGTCGTGCTTAAAAAACTAAAAGTGATTTCTGACGAAGTCGTCGCCGATCTGGCCGCCAAAGATGCCTATTCGAAAATGGTTTTTGATTCTTATCGCAATTTCCGTGATGTGGTGCTACCTTGGCATGCGATTTCGGAATACGCCTATTTACGCGCGCGTCAACTTTAAACGAGGGTATCGCCATGGATAGAAGATCGTTTCTGAAAAAAGCCGGTGCAGGCGCCGCCGTCGTAAGTGCGGGTGTGACCACGCGCGCGCGCGCCGCGAATCCGATCGAGTGGAAAATGGTCACCACGTGGCCGAAAAATTTTCCAGGTTTGGGCACTGGCGCCAATGCACTGGCCGCGACCATTGAAGAAATGAGCGGCGGACGCATCAAGGTCAAGGTCTATGGGGCCGGTGAAATGGTGCCGCCGTATGAGGTGTTTGACGCGGTATCCAAAGGCACCGCACAAATGGGCCACGGTGCGGCCTTTTATTGGAAGGGCAAGGCCGAGGCCGCACAGTTTTTCACGGGCGTACCCTTCGGGCTAAACGCGATCGAGATGAACGCCTGGCTACACTACGGCGGTGGCATGCAGTTGTGGACGGAGTTATATAAACCGTTCGGGTTGGTACCACTTGCTGCCGGTAACTCTGGCGTGCAAATGGCCGGTTGGTTTAACAAAGAAATTCATTCGATGAATGATATCAAGGGCCTCAAGATGCGCATCGCGGGCTTGGGTGGCGACGTATTCAAGGCCGCAGGCGGCACACCGGTGAATATCCCTGGAGGCGAAATATTTTCATCATTAAAATCCGGCGCGATAGACGCATGCGAATGGGTTGGCCCCTACAACGACCTCGCGTTCGGTCTGCACAAGGCCGCGAAATATTATTATTACCCTGGCTGGCAAGAACCCGGCTCCACGCTGGAATGTATCGTCAATGAGCGCGCGTTGCATGACCTTCCCAAGGATTTGCAGGCCATTGTTATACAGGCCGCGCACGTTTCCAACGAGGTGTTGACTGCCGAATTCACCGCGCAAAACGCCCGCGCGCTACACTCGCTGAAAACAGAGCACAAGGTACTGGTCAAAGCGATACCCGACGATGTGCTAAAGCAGCTGCATAAACTTTCGGAAGAGGTCGTAGCCGGTGTCGCGACAAAAGATGCGATGAGTAAGAAGGTCTATGATTCCTATCTTAAATTTCGGGCAGAGGTGAAAAATTGGCATGATGTTTCGGAACTCGCGTACTACAATGCGCGGAACGTGTCGTAACAAAGTTAGATTCAGTTAACCCCGCTTTCCCGGGTTTCGTTACCATTCATCCGGGCGACGTTGAATTGCGCAACGTGGCCCGGACATTTAGAATGTCACGTAACTATTTTACCCTATTTAACGCCGAATATATGCGTCATACGCCAAATCACCCCGCCGACATTACCTTGGGTAACCACGTCACCAGTCCCGGCCATGCCGCGATGATACACAACCCGATCAATTGCAAGACGATAAACGGTATCACACCGCGATAAATCTGCCCCGTTGTCAATTCAGGCGGCGCGACACCGCGCAAATAAAACAGTGCAAACCCGAACGGCGGTGTCAGAAAGGATGTTTGTAGATTCACCGCCATCATTACACCTAGCCATATCGGATTGATATCCATCGCCAATAACACCGGTCCGACGATGGGTACCACGACGAAAATAATCTCGATGAAATCCAGCACGAACCCCAGCACGAACATGATCAACATTACCACGAGTATCGCACCGAACGCGCCACCCGGCAGATTCGTTAATAATTTTTTTACCAACTCGTCGCCACCAAACCCGCGGAATACCAGCGAAAACAACGCAGCGCCAAATAAAATCATAAACACCATGCTGGTCATTAATGTGGTGCGCCGTACCACGTCCGCCAACGTAGAAACACTCAATTGGCGCTCAACGGCGGCCAACAACATCGCACCCATGGCGCCGACGGACGCCGCCTCGGTGGGCGTCGCAATACCGCCCAAGATAGAACCCAACACCGCGCAGATCAACGCCAAAGGCGCGACCAAACCGCGCAACAACTTAACAAAAATATCGCGTTTTGAATAATTCCGTTCCGCCACGTCGATCACGGCGGGTACACGATCACCGTGAAATATCGCCAGCCACAAAAGATATAACACGAAGAGCCCCACCAAAATCAAACCGGGGATGATCGCACCGGCAAACAAATCACCCACCGTCAGGGATTCGGGTGAAAACACACCTTGTGCCAACTGCGCCTGCTGATACGCCGACGCCAATACGTCGCCCAGCAACACCAAGATGATAGACGGTGGAATAATTTGACCCAAGGTGCCAGCCGCGCAGATCGTACCCGCCGCAACACCCGGATCGTAATTGCGGCGCAACATTGTCGGCAGTGACAGTAAGCCCATTGT
>JAOUGF010000303.1 GCA_029857925.1 Gammaproteobacteria bacterium | reverse complement strand
TTTGAAGGCTGAAAGTTATCTGTATGTGTTATGCGACGTCTCTATGCCGGACATGAGCGGTTTGGATGTGCTCAGGGCCAGCGCGGGGCTGGCACAACGTCCTCCCTTTATTATGGTTACCGGGCATGGCGAAATCAGTGCGGCGGTGGAGGCTTTACATCAGGGTGCATACGGTTATTTGACCAAGCCTTTGGACGAAAAGGCCTTGTCATCGGCACTGGTCGAGGCGGACAAAAAACGCTTGCATGAGGCTGAAGCCAATCAAAAGATAGAAATATTACGGCGCAATGACCCGTTGACCGGCTTGCTGAACAAAGAAGAATTTGAGCAACAGGTTCAGAAGCGTTTGTCGTCACACCGCAAGCATGACCATCCATGCGCGTTGTTGTTGCTCAACATTGACGGTTTGGCGTATATAAATAACTCGTTTGGTCATGCCGCGGGAGACAGCGCCTTACAAGGCGTTGCGCAAGCGATAGGACGTCTTATACGGCCTCAAGATGTCGCAGCGCGTGTAGGTGGTGATATTTTTGCGATCTATCTGCAGGGAATTGAGGCGGAAGATGCGGCGCAAAAAGTTGAAAAAATCCGCTCCGTTTTGGCGCTGGAAGTGTTGTCGATAGGTGAACAGCAGCGCCACATCAGCGTTACGGTGACGATAGGCGCTGCGGTGAATGACGGCGCGGTAAACGTTGCATCGATGATTTTTGATCAAGCGGATTTAGCATTGACGCAGGCGCGTCGGTTGGGCGCCAATCGAATACACATTTATTCAGCGGCGGACGAAGCGTATAAAAAGGAGCTGGGTGCCGAGTTCAATAGCATAGAAGCGATTAAAAATGCGCTCGCAAATGACAGCTTTAAAATACATTTCCAACCCATTGTTGATTTACAGACGGGGAAAGTCAGCCATTATGAAGCGCTGTTACGTCTGTTCGATGCGGACGGCCGCGCTATTCCCCCCGACGCGTTCATAAAAACGGCGGAAAAATTCGGTCTAATAAACCGAATCGACTATTGGGTCATACGTCATTGCATCGGCTGGTTGGGCGAGCAACGTCGTGCAGGCAAGCGTGTACGACTGGCGATCAATATGTCCGGGGCATCGTTAAATGATACCGGTTTGTTGGATGAGGTGGAGGTGTTGATAAAGTCCAGTGGTATTGATCCCGGTACGATTAATTTTGAAATTACAGAGACGGCGGTGTTTCACAATCTTGCGCAAGTGCAACGTTTTATCGGGCGGGCGCAACAATTGGGTTGCCGATTTTCATTGGACGATTTTGGGGTCGGATTTTCGTCTTTTTATTATATAAAACAATTGAATGTCGAGTACCTGAAAATCGACGGTTCGTTTATCAGGAATATGGTTACCAATGTCAATGACCAGGTATTCGTGCGCGCAATGGTTGAGATTAGCGCGGTGTTTGGTATGAAAGTGGTCGCGGAATGGGTGGAGGACGCTGATACTGCAGCGCTATTGCGCAAATACGGCGTGGGATACGGACAAGGGTGGTATTTCGGAAAGCCCGCGCCCGAAATACCTTAAGGGCGCGGAAGCCTTTTTAACTTAAGGAAGCCTCTAAAAATTCGATCAGGGGATGCAGCGCTAGGCGGAAAGGGGCGAAAAAGCGCAGTTTACACGTTGCCTCAAAGGCTTGACATATCTGAGCATTTTTCGACCCTTTTCAACGACGCGATGCGCCGCTCAGCGAATTTTTAGAGGTTCCCTTAATAACCGTCTCATAATAGTTCCCTCCCCCTTGCGGGGGAGGATTAGGGTGAGGGGTCGCTTGAACTGCAAATTTTTGCAAGATTCGATTTTTGTGTCTGGATTACGATGAGACTATTAACAACCGTTAGTGGTGGTCGTTGTCTTTGTGTGCTTGGTGATTGCTTTCAGCGATCTTATCCATGAATGCGAATAATACACCGGTGAACACCAATATTACATGGATGGTAGCCATCCAAATTAAACTATGTTCCGACATGTCTTTGATGTTGACAAACGCTTTTAATAGTTCAATTCCTGAAATTGCCACTATCGACCCGATCAACTTGATCTTGAGGCCGGAGAAATCGACCTTGCCCATCCACTCCGGACGGTCTTCGTGTTCAGCTACATTGATTTTTGACACGAAATTTTCATAGCCGCTGAAGATAATGATTAGCAACAAATTAGCCACTAAGGACAAATCCACCATGGTCAACACACCCAATACCACGGCGCTTTCGCTCATGTCTATGATATGCGGTGCAAGGTGGAAAATTTCCTCGATAAACTTTGCGAGCACTAACACTATAGCGAATACCAGCCCGACATAAAACGGCGCAAGCAACCAGCGGCTGGAAAACATCAGGTGTTCTAACGCATTTTCGATAAATTTAAACATGGGATTGCATTCTCCGGCGTACTGTCTGTGGGTACCACGAGGGGTGTGGTCACGGCGCGTTATTATGGATTTTTTTGCAAAAAAAGCAAGGGGTATGGGCCGTGATAGTGAAAATCGCGCGTACGCCTAGGTATCCGTCGCCACGGGGCGTGGTTTGCCGTGTTTATCAAGCGCCACATAGGTGAGGGTAGCTTGCGTAACCTTGATGCACAATTCCGCATGCACGTTGCGCTCGGCGTAAACCTCCACAAATACCGTCAAAGAGGTGCGGCCGACGCGAATCACTTCTGCGTAGCAAGAAACGATATCACCTACAAATACAGGTTCTCGAAACAGAAATTCATTCACCGCGACAGTCACGACACGGGTTTTGGCCCTGCGTGAGGCAACGATAGAGCCAGCGATATCCACTTGCGACATAATCCAACCCCCGAAGATGTCACCCGCGGCATTGGTATCCGCAGGCATGGGTATGAGACGTATGGTTGGGTGTCGGTCATGGGGTAGTTGGGTAGCATCGGGCATAGGTTGGACGGGTGTGGTGGCAACGATAACAGTGTAGTGTACATCGTTTAAATTTGCCATAAAATTAATCGATTTAACAAATACCTATTAAAATCACTTGTAGAAATAGCGCTTAAGTAACTGGTCTTTTGCGCCGCTATTTAGGTCGACTATAGGAGTGTTTTCATGCCTGCCGCCCATGCGCTACATGCCACAAAGAAACCAGAAGAATTAGTCTTGGCCAATGAACGCCTTTTCGCGTTGCCCGAGGCTTATATTCGCTTGCAAGAGAAAATGCAAGAGCCCAATGTCAGTATCAATGAGTTGGCGCGCCTGGTCAGTCAGGATGCAGACATTACTGCACGTCTACTACGCCTTGTGAACGGTCCGGTGTTTGGTTTTCAAGGGCGTGTAGATACCGTGTCGCGGGCCATCGCGTTGATCGGTATGCGCGAACTCGAGATGTTGTTATTGGCGACCGTCGCGGCGGAGTCATTTAAAGGCATCAATATTGACGTTGCAAACATGGCGACGTTTTGGCAGCACAGCGTGTTCTGCGCGGTCAGCGCGCAGATACTGGCGAAACGTGCCGGCGTATTGAATCCTGAGCGGTTGTTTGTTGCAGGATTGTTGCACGATATCGGTTCATTGGTTATTTGGAAAGAGATGTCAGGCGTTGCTGCAGAATTGTTGGCCCAGGCGAACATCGGCAGTCAACGACTGTATGAGCTGGAACGCGCGCATTTAGGTTACGATCATGGCGAAGTCGGGGCGGCATTGCTTAAATTATGGAATTTGCCGGTGGGCATACAGATGATCGCCGCCCACCATCACGCGCCGCAACGCGCCGAACACTTTTTGCTGGACGCCGCGATTGTACATGTCGCGGATCTGTTGGCGGCCTCGCGAGAATTG
>JAOUGF010000302.1 GCA_029857925.1 Gammaproteobacteria bacterium | reverse complement strand
TCCCAACCCAACGCTTCCATTTCGGCACGCGTTGTGGGCAGAACGGGGGCTGGAGTCAGGCGTTTTGCCCAATACTTACGATAGCTGAAAAGGTCGGGGGCGGTTTGCATAAACAACTGATCGTGGGGCCTAATTTGCGGAAACGAGGAGGATTAAGCCGCATATTATATCAGAAATCTTAGTCTATGCTTGCTATCGCTCAATTATCAGGGTCAATACAGTTGTATCCATTCGAGCGGCACACGCCTACCGGTTGCAAGCCGATCGCAAGATAGGCCAAAATCTGACTGGCGGGTTATCCGCGCATATGCTTAATAGATAACAAAGGGCAACCGATAGCGTTGCCCCCGAATACAGGTTTTTACCGGATAGATAAGGCGTTGACGAACACGTAACATCACGCCGCTTGATCATCCGGCCGTCTATGCTTCTCATATAGAAACGTCAACACCTCCCCACGAATTTGCATGTAACGCGCGTCCGTCGCCAAAGTCACTCGATCTCGCGGACGCTGTAATTTTACATCTAATATTTGGCCTACCGTCGCCGCAGGTCCATTGGTCATCATCACAATGCGATCCGACAACAACACCGCCTCATCTACGTCGTGTGTCACCATCACTACCGTTGCATGAGTACGCGCGACAATACGTAGCAATTCATCCTGTAGATGGGCGCGCGTCAGCGCATCCAGCGCACCGAAAGGTTCGTCCATCAACAATACACGGGGTTCCATTGCCAATGCCCGCGCTATGCCCACGCGTTGTTTCATCCCGCCGGAAATCTCGTGAGGGTATTTCAACGTCGCATGATCCAAGCCCACCATCGCAAGCGCCTGTCGAGTACGTTCATGCAATTGCGCGCGTGTCTCTTTTTGTCCAAATACGCGATCTACGGCGAGATACACGTTTTGGTGACAAGTGAGCCAAGGTAGCAGGGAGTGATTTTGAAATACCACGGCGCGTTCGGGACCCGGCCCCTTGATTTCACGCCCCGCGCATAAGGCTACACCATTGGTAGATTCAAGCAGTCCTGCGATTACATTCAACACGGTGGATTTTCCGCAACCCGAATGACCGATAATTGAGACGAATTCACCTTCGTTGATAGTCAAATTCACATCCCGCAGAGCGGTAAATGGACCGCGCTTAGTCGAGAATGTCATTTCCAATTGCTCAAGCCTAACAAAATCCTGCATACAATTTCTCCTATTCGTAGTAAAAGCGCTTGGCGACTAATAAAATCGCCTGCTCTAACAACAAACCAACAATGCCCACGACAAATATCGCGATAATAATGTGTTCGACATTCAAATTATTCCACTCATCCCAAACCCAAAATCCCAAACCGATGCCGCCTGTCAACATTTCAGCCGCAACAATTACCAACCATGCCACGCCTATAGACAAGCGGATACCGGTCATCACATGCGGTAAAGTTGCTGGAAAAAGTATTCGAGTGAGTATCTTCCATTCCGATAAATTGAGTACCCGCGCGACGTTGAGATAATCTTGCGGTATCCGCATTACCCCTGCGGCGGTATTCACCACCATAGGCCACACGCTGGAGATCGCGATGACCCAGATCGACGCGGGTTCCGCAGATTTAAAAACCAGCAGACCAATCGGCAGCCACGCCAACGGACTCACCGGCCGCAAAACACTAATTACCGGGGCGGCCATCGCGTGTAGAAACGTAAATCTTCCGATGAGAAATCCCAACGGAATGCCCACGACGGCCGCCATCGTAAACCCAAGCGCCACACGTTTTAGCGAATTCCAGATATTCCAGCCGATGCCTTGATCGTTTGGACTCTTGATATAAAACGGGTCGCTAAACACCTCCACCGCGGAGTGCCACGTCTTTACAGGATTCGGCAGCTGCGGGCTGGTCGTGGAAATAATCGCCCACAGCGCTATCAGTAATGTAATTCCTGATAGCGGCGCCACCACCTGCATCACAAAACTGCGCGACGTAGGTAGATATTTCAAGACACTCCCTCCAAACGTACTGCGTTTAAACGCCGCCAGGGATCCGCCTTGCACGAGATCTTGCGTAGGCACTGCTGACATTGTGTGTTACTCCTCGTTGCATTATTTACGCGTGTATCGAAAATCTATCCGCATACGCGGCGGGATTACTTCCGTCCCATTTTCCGCCATCCATAAGCACACTTGCACGCATATCGTGCTTAGGGACAGGCACTTTTAATTGCGCCGCCGCTTGCTTGTACAGGTCAATTCGATTCACTTTTTTTGCAACCGCGAGATAATCCGGGTGAGATTTCAACAGCCCCCAACGTTTGTGTTGCGTTAAGAACCACATCCCGTCGGATAGATACGGAAATGAAACTGCGCCGTCATTATAGAATTTCATGTAGTTGGGATCCTGCCATTGCCTTCCCATGCCATTGTCGTATTTACCGAGCATGCGACCTTCAATCACGTCTACGGGCGCGTTTACATAGGATTTATCCGCGATAATGCCCGCCACTTCCGCACGATTGCTCATCGTGTCAATATATTTGGCGGCATCCAGCATCGCCATTATCATCGCGCGCGCGGTATTTGGATATTTCTGTACAAACTCGGCGGTGGCACCCAATACCTTTTCTGGATGATCCTTCCAAATTTCTTGTGAGGTGATGGCCGTAAACCCGACTTTGTCATTGATTGCGCGCGCATTCCAAGGCTCGCCTACACAAAAACCATCCATATTTCCTACGCGCATATTCGCGACCATCTGCGGCGGTGGAACTACTATCGTCTTAACATCTTGGAATGGATTGATACCGTTAGACGCGAGCCAGTAATACAACCACATTGCATGCGTACCGGTAGGGAATGTTTGCGCAAAGGTGTACTCTCGCGGCTGAGATTTGATGATTTTTGCCAGTGTGGCGCCATCTTTCACGCCTTTTTCTTGCAACTGATTTGAAAGCGAAATTGCCTGCCCATTGTTATTGATATTCATCAGGACGGCCATGTCCTTTTGCGGCCCACCAATACCAAGCTGCACGCCATATACTAAGCCATACAGGACATGCGCTGCGTCAAGCTCTCCATAGACCAATTTATCGCGTACGCCGGCCCAGGAGGCCTCTTTGCTAGGCGTAATTTTTATACCGTATTTTCTGTCAAACCCTTTGGTCGCAGCGATCACCACCGATGCGCAATCGGTAAGCGGAATGAAGCCTATTTTCAAATCAGACTTTTCTGGCGCATCAGACCCAGCCGCCCATGCCGCATTGCGTACGGTCGCCGGCACCATGGCCATTAGCGCCGCTCCCCCCGCTATCGCAGTGGTGTTTTTTATCAATTTACGGCGTGATAAGGATATCAAGTGTTCTTTCTTGTCGCTCATGTTTCCTCCAGTTAAAAAAAAACGCCCATCTATCTGTCAATTGACAGACTGATGGGCGCCGTTGCCCGTGCGAGTTTCCCCGCACAATTATCAAATTACCGTCGTACCTTTCACTTCAAACTATGTTTGATTTACCACAAAACAATTCAACGTGCGCAGACTACGCTGTCCGCGCCTAGTTGGCAATCATAAATTTTCCAATATTTTGTTCGCAATATCGACAATGCGTTGATTGCGCTCCATCGCCAGATGCCGCAACGCGTGATACGCGTTTTCCTCACTTAGATTGTCACGCGACATTAGCAATCCTTTTGCACGTTCTATTTTTTTTCGGTCCACTAATTGATTTTTTGTACTCTTTAACTCTTCAAATACGGCGCGATATTCGCGAAAACGCTCCAATGCGACATCCAATACGTCATTCACACGATGTTTCGTCAATCCGCCCACAATAT
>JAOUGF010000301.1 GCA_029857925.1 Gammaproteobacteria bacterium | reverse complement strand
CGGTAATGGTGGTGGTGATGCCGGTGTTAAGGCTGCCGCGGCGAAAAAACTTAGTCCATAACGCAGCGTTGGTATAGCCACCCGCGCCAACGGCGTTGGGGACCGTCGTATCCATCACCACTTGTGAGGTGTCGGGCAGTGGCGTTGTAGTGGGTTGTTCGTTGAAATCATCTGCGATCAGCGCGCCATAGGCCTGACCCATGGCACCCAATGCCATCCATGTCCCCAGCAGGGCGCCTGTATAAAATCTTGAATTGGGCAACATAATCATCCTCGCCTCTTAAGGGTTCCAAACCACAACAAAATAAAGAGTTATATGTGTGGGTAAAGTATCATTAAATTAGGAATTCGTTAAACGCGCCTTAACACCCTTAGGTGACATCAGGGTGACAAATTCTAACGCATACTGAAATCGCTTGTATACAGCGCGTTGCGCGCCGAATTACCTTAAAATCCGAGTTGTGTATGCGCGCGCATCGCATCGCGCCAGGCACGATAGCGCGCGCTCACCGTGACATCTTCGGCGGGCGCGAACGATGCGCGCGTACCGCTGGGTTGCCAGTGGCGGGGCGCTGCACCTGCGAGAAAGGCCACACCGCGCGCCGTCGCCTCGGCCTGGTGTTGGCAAGTCACTTGTAGATTTGTTATTACTGCGAGGCGGCGCGCCAGTTCATCTATATGTGACCATCCGCCGCTGAGTACGATTTGTGTAGGTGCTGGTGCAAGTGTCGCCAATGTTTCGATATTCGTGGCCAATAGGAAGACCACGCTTTCGAGTATGCCCGCAAGCTGCGCTGCAAAGTCGGGCGTAGCATCAATAAAACGTGAACTGAAATGCGGGAGCCACCAGGGCGCGGCCAAGCCGCCGACGCCATTTAAATATAAAGGGGGGGCGTCACCCGGTACTAAACAATGCGCGAGCAGCGTGTGATCCACACTGCGCTGGTGTTGCGCGAACAATAAATCCACGGCGCTCGCGGCGCCATTGACCGTGGCCTCGGCGGTATAAATCGTGCGCCCCAGGCCTTGGAGTACCAGGCTACGCAGGTGGCGCGGCAAGTCGGGCGGCAGCTGCGTAAACGGGCGCTGTATAAATGCGCCGGTGCCGATATTGATATAAATATTTTCGACACGCGGCCAGCCGTCTGCGAACAGTGCCGCGGGTTGATCGCCTTGCAAGACGCGCAGTGGGTAGTGTGTGCCGCCGACGTTAATTTCTCCGAACGCGTCGCAACTGGGTGTTACCGTGGGCAACACGGACACGGGCACACCAAACCATTGCGCGATCTGTGTGTCCCAGGTGCGTTGTTGCAGGTTCCATAATAAGGTACGCCCGGCGTTTGCGGGGTCTACACAGTACGGGTGCTGGCGTAGCAGGTGATGCGCAAGAAAACTGATTAAAGGGCTGGCGGCGAGGGTGTTATCCGCCGCCGCGCGACGCACCTCGGGAAAGTGGTCCAGGCACCAACGCAGCTTGCTGGCACCGTAGTGCGGCGATAAAAACAGGCCGGTGCGGGCATGGATCGCATCGGCGTAGGGGCTCATCGCATTGATCATCGCGGCATTGCGTCTATCCTGCCAACTCAGGATAGGGGTGAGGGCGCGCCCGTCGTTGCGCGACCAACATACGATACTTGAACGTTGGGTGGCGAGGCCTATGGCGGAGAGCGCCGAGGTGTCGGTTTGGCGGGCGATGTCGGCAATCACATCGCGCAGGCTACGCACGACTTCGTCGGCATCTTGTTCGACCCGTGCGGCATCGATGTATTGGGTGGTGACGGGCGTTTGCGCGCGCGCGACGAGCGTGCCCGTGGCGTCAAATAGTAACGCGCGGCTGCTGTGACCGCCTTGGTCGAGCGCGAGGTAATGAGGGATGGGCGCGGACATCAATTCGCCGCGCCGCGCGCTATGCCCGGATGGGTTCGCGAACCTTGGAGAGTAAGACTTCCCAGGCCTTTTGCAGTGTGGACGGGACCTCGCCGTTTTTCATCAACGGCATCATGTCGTCTTTTAACGTGCCCAGCATCGAAACGCCATCAGGGATACCCTTAGGGAAGCGACCGTTACTGGAAAATACGACGCGCCCGGCGACCGGTACGCCAGGGACCGCCATCTTAATAGCTTGGATGCGCAGGCGGTTGGCGGGCAGTGGGTTGGTGAATTTATAACCACGAAACCCCAACATCTGCGTCCAGTTTTCGGTGCGCTCGCCACCAAACAATAGCCCGTTATAATTTTGCATATCGATCACGACGATGCCGCCGGGCGTCAGGATCAGAAAGTCGATCGCTACAAAGCCGTCAACGCCATCCGGCACTAACACGTCGTGCAAATACTGTGTGCCGAGATCGCGGATAATTTTGAGATTGCGGCGTTTGTCGGCGGTGTTGCGCAAATAACGCATCCACAACGCGGCGATGGCGCCTAATAGCACTAGAACGCCCAACGTGACGGCGATTTCTATGGTGTAATCTGCAAGAAACTGTGTGAACTCTAACATGCGGATTTAATACTATTTAACCCTAGGTTGCGGACTGGGATTATACGCTATCCTATGCCGGGGGCATAGGATACAGAACTCACCCCGTGGTGCGCAATCTGTCTGCAAAGAATCGTATTAACGGAACGGAGTGACGTCGTGAATCTAAAGAGCATTTTACATGCCACCGTTTTGGTTGTGGATACCCAGGCGTCTGTGACTTTTTACCGCGATATATTGGGTTTGGCGGTGGATACGCGGCGGCCGGAGATGGGCTACCCGGGGGCGTGGCTAATGGTGGGGGCACAGCAAATCCATCTGGTGCAATTACCGAATCCCGACCCGGTGACCGGGCGTCCTGCGCATGGTGGCCATGACAGGCACATCGCGTTGGCGTGTGACGACCTGGCGGATTTACGTGCGCGTTTGGATCGGCATGCGGTGGCCTACAGCGTCAGTCGGTCTGGACGCGCGGCGTTATTTTGTCGCGATCCGGATGGCAATGCATTGGAGTTCGTTGAGGTTTGACCTTAGTCTTGTCCTGCCAACAGCGCGACATTGCCGCCGGTCGCGGCGACATTTTGTGACACTACCACCTCGGTCGCAAAGCGATAGAGATAATGCGGCCCGCCGGCCTTAGGGCCAGTACCGGACAGGCCCTCGCCGCCAAAGGGTTGCACCCCGACGACCGCGCCTATGGTGCTGCGATTCACATAGATGTTACCGGCATGAATGTGCGTTGCGAGCGCGTCGATACGCGCCTGGATGCGGCTATGGATGCCGAAGGTAAGTCCATAGCCGGTGCGATTAATGGTGTCTACGACGTGATCCAGTTGCGCAGGCGCAAATAAAACCAGGTGCAAGATGGGGCCGAACACCTCGCGCGTCAGATGTTCCGGGCGTTCCAAAAGATAGATGCGCGGTGCGAAATAATCCCCGGCGGGTAATCCGGGGGGCAAGGGCAGCGTATAAAGCAACTGCGCGCGCGTGGCGAGCTCTGCGCAGTAATCGTTTAATTGGCGCACGGCCTGGGCGTGGATCAACGGGCCTATATCGGTCGCCAAAAGTGCCGGGTCGCCCACTTGGCGCTCTGCCAGCGCACCGCCCAACAGGCCGATCACACGCGGCGCGATCTCTTGTTGCAAATAGACGATGCGCAGTGCTGAACAGCGTTGCCCTGCGCTGTTGAAGGCCGAGGTCAAGATATCATTGACCGCTTGCTCCGGGTGCGCGCTGCTATCGACGATCATCGCGTTGATACCGCCGGTCTCGGCAATAAACGGAATGATGGCGCCCTGGCGCGCCGCCAGTTGCACTTGGATCGCGCGCGCGGTGGCGGTGGCGCCG
>JAOUGF010000300.1 GCA_029857925.1 Gammaproteobacteria bacterium | reverse complement strand
ACTGGCGCCAAAAATGACTAGACGTTGCGTAGGCGGCTGTTCCGAAGGGGCCACAAGCATCCCTAATTCGCGGTTTATGTGCCCTGGCAACCCGTGTGACGCGCGGAAAACGCGCCGTAAGCGTGTGTCGTCCAGCGCGCTTGCCGCATCTTGCCCTGCCGCCGCCAACCGGTGCATCGCGTATTCCGCCGTTTGCTCTTCCGTAAAGGCGGGAAGTTCAATCAGTTTTAAATTTGTCGCGGCGGTCTCGCTAAAGAGGGGGTTGCGCAGCCGGGTATAGACGCCGGTGCCACACAGCAGCACATGCAAGCCACCCTCGGTAGGCAGGGCCCAGGTCAGGATTTGGCGCAGTGCGTCATTGTTTAAAGTCTCAGCGTCATCGACAATCAATAAGGCCACCAAATCGCTTTCGCGTATACCCGCCAAATGGTGTTGCAGCAGTTCTTCATCCCCATGGGTGTCGCCATCGATACTGCAAGTGCCTAGCAACGCGCTGCGTAAATCCGCGATCGACACTGCGGCATTGGCAGTCATCTGACACACGCGCCAATTTTCGGGGATTTCCACAATAAATCGCGAAAGAAGCGTCGATTTCCCGACGCCGCGAGGACCGTCTAATACCAAGCATAGTTGAGTGAATTCGGCGAGATGGAGCAAAACCTTCAGTTGTTGGATGCGAAAGGGCTCAGGATAAAATTCGGCGTCACGGGTGATGGGGCCGAGCGGGAGGGGCGACGCAGGGGCCTGCATCACGGCTTGACCGCGTGTTGACCGTGGATGAACACGACTTGATAGCCGCGCTGCAATTGCGCATCGCGCACCTCTATCATCGCCTTTTGCGCGTCTTCGAGATGATCAAAATGCTCACGTTTGACGCGACCCGCAGCGCCGCTCTGGCCCCATTCGCGCACTACCAACCATCCTGATAACATATCCGGCTCGAGGACGATTTGATAAAAACGCGGGGCACTGTCTTCGGTGGAACGTTGCTGCATGTAAATGCGCATAACACCTACATCACGTCAATTCCAAGGGTTCAAAAAGCCGCCGGTATTCGCGGATCGCATAACGATCGGTCATACCCGCCACGTAATCCGCCACCGCGCGGGCGCGCCCATCCAGGCCTTCTTCACGTTCACCGACATCGGCCTTTTGCGCGTGTTCCGGCGGTAGCAGTTTTGGGTCTTGCATAAATGCCTCGAATAAAGCGGTTAAAATGCGTCTGGCCTTGTCGGACATCCGGTATACGCGGTAGTGGGCGTACAATTCCTTACGCAAGAATCGCTTCAGTTCCAGATTCATTTCACGCATCGCCCGCGAAAAACCCAGTAACGGTTCGGCATAGGCGCGTACATCTTCGATTGTCGCGACGCCAGAGGCTTGCAATGTAGCGCGGCTGTGTTCGATCAAATCCGTGACCTGTTGATTAATCATACGCCGTACCACTTCATGTGTGACGCGACGTTCATTCAAACCCGGGTAGCGTTGCAACACCGCATCGTGTTGTACGCGAAACACCTCGACGGCGCGTAATTGCTCCAGCGTCAGCAGCCCTGCACGCAGTCCATCATCGATATCGTGATTATTATAGGCGATTTCATCGGCGAGGTTGGCCAGTTGCGCCTCCAACGACGGTTGTTGCTTGGTTAAAAAACGTTGCGCGACCTCGCCTAAGGCCTTGGCCTTGGGGATCGCACAGTGTTTTAAAATGCCTTCGCGGGTTTCAAAGCAGAGGTTTAAACCCAAAAATTCCGCATATTTTTCTTCCAACACATCTACCACGCGCAACGACTGCAGGTTGTGTTCAAAGCCGCCGAATTCCGTCATGCAATGATTTAACGCATCCTGCCCCGCATGGCCGAACGGTGTGTGCCCGAGGTCGTGCGCCAGTGCGATGGCCTCCGTGAGGTCTTCGTTCAGGCGCAGCGTGCGCGCGACCGCACGTCCGATTTGCGCGACTTCGATGGAATGGGTCAGACGCGTGCGAAACAAATCACCTTCATGATTCACGAATACTTGGGTTTTATATTCCAGACGTCGAAAGGCGGTGCTGTGGACGATGCGGTCGCGGTCGCGTTGAAAATGATTGCGGTATTCGGGGGCCGGTTCGCTGTGACGGCGACCGCGCGAACTGTGATCGGTGACGGCATAGGGCGCCAATTCAATCATCGTCTAACCGCTCCTGTGTGACTGCTTGACATCATGCGCAATAGGCGTCGAGTGTCGCCTGCAATTGTGAGGCTGCATAGTCGGCGGTAACGATCGCCTGTCCCAACCCTTTTAATAAAACCAGACGAATCGCACCGTCCAATACCTTCTTGTCACGCGCCATCAGCTGCAAGAATTGTACACGCGTCATCTCCGTGGGCGGGCGCAGCGGCAGTCCGGCGCGCGCGATCAGTTGTTGGGCGCGCTGCAGCGCATCGGTGCTGAGCCAGCCCAGGCGTTGCGATAAATCCGCCGCCATCAACATGCCGGTCGCCACGGCCTCGCCATGCAACCACGTTTCATAATGGGTCGCGGTTTCAATCGCATGGCCAAAGGTATGGCCTAAATTGAGGATCGCGCGCAGGCCCCCTTCGCGCTCGTCGGCGCCGACGACATCGGCCTTGTCTTGACACGAACGCGCGATCGCATAGGCCAGCGCCGCAGGGTCGCGCGCCAGTACCTCGTCCAAGTGCTGTTCTAACCACGCAAAAAATTCCGGATCGGAGATCAGCCCGTATTTAATCACCTCGGCCACGCCCGCACGCAATTGGCGGTCGTCTAAGGTGTTTAGCGAGCCGGTGTCCGCGATGACGCAGGTGGGTTGATGAAACGCGCCTATCATATTTTTGCCCAGCGCGTGGTTTACGCCGGTCTTTCCGCCCACCGACGAATCCACTTGCGATAATAACGTGGTAGGGATTTGAATAAATGCGACACCACGTTGGTAGCTCGCCGCCGCATAACCGGTAATATCGCCGACGACACCGCCGCCCAAGGCCACCAATGTGCAGTTGCGACTGAAGTTATGCGTCAATAAGGCATCGAAAATCAGGTTCAGCGTGTCCAGCGTTTTATATTTTTCACCGTCAGGGAGGATGACATGCCGACATTCCTTGCCCGCAAATGCTTGCGTCGCGCGCTCAAGATAGAGCGGGGCGACGGTCTCATTGCTGACGATCATCACCTGTTTGCCAGGGGCGTAGGGTTGTACCAATTCGGGCCTGCCCAATAAGCCGCTACCGATAAAGATGGGATAGCTGCGCGTCCCCAGGTCTACGTTCAATGTTTGCATAACGTGCGCTCAGTGTTTGCAAAAGTTCAAGTTTACCACGCGTCACGCAGCGGCGTGACAATTCCAGTGCGCGGCGATAGGTGTAGCGGGCGGGTGTGCGGGGAAGCGGTGGGATTTTTCGCAACACCGACCCCGGATAAAACGCTATGCGACATCCGGGAACGGGTCTGTGAAGGTCATCGCTTAGGCGCTGGGTAACAGCGCCCGCGATTATAAATGCTGGTCAATAAACGCCGTCAACTGTGATTTAGACGCCGCGCCCACCTTGGTGGCCTCAACATTGCCCTGTTTAAACAACATCAACGTTGGGATGCCGCGTATGCCGAATTTGGGAGGGGTGACGGGGTTGTCGTCCACATTGAGTTTGGCGACCTTGATGCGGCCTTTATAATCCTTCGCGAGTTCGTCAAGGATGGGGCCTATCATTTTGCAGGGGCCACACCATTCGGCCCAGTAATCGACCAATACGGGGCCGTCAGCCTTTAATACTTCTTGTTCGAATGTATCGTCACTGACGTGGACTATGTGTTCGCTCACAATTACCTCCATAGAGTTGTGGCAGCGCT
>JAOUGF010000299.1 GCA_029857925.1 Gammaproteobacteria bacterium | reverse complement strand
CTCTCCCGCCGCTTCTAATCGGTGTTGAACTGAGCAATGATAGTAACTATGCGCATAAGGGGCGATACGATAATCACGAAATTGCGCTGGATCACCCTGCATACCGGCCTCCGCCGCCATACACATATTGTAGGCTTCGCGCGCCGTGGCATAATGCAGTCGATAACGTTTGCCATCGTTATATACTTCGTTTAGCATTTTGTGCATAGCACGCGCACGTCCGCCGAACAACGCGTCGAAATCTTTTTCAACTGCGCCATGGGCATGCAGTTTAACAAAAACCCATTCAGGGCGCCCTTTTACGTGAATATGGCTATCTAACCACGCCTTTATCCTGTCCGGCCTACCCCAATTGGACGTTGTTATGCTGGAATTTTCAATACGTGGATATCTGGGCGCATGAAGGTTAATGCCCAACGGCCCTTGCATCATAAAAAAGCCCTCATCAGGCGCCTTTTTGCCTACTTGGAGGTCAATTCCATCATCATGTGATTTAGACTTGAGCGGATCGTCAACCGCATAATAAATCGAATTTATTTTCTTTGTTTGGCACTCATTGGATGATGGCATTGTAAAATCGCCCCAACAGCCAAATTCGCGCAACAATGTTATTTCGTTATTTACCCCGCAATATTGACCCGCCGGATGCGAGTTATCCAGAGCCCAATCGCCATGAATGAATGAAAACGAGGTATTCGGCGTTTCCCCGCTCGATAACAATACGCCTCTGCGTTGATAATCCGCGATCACACCCTTCATCAACCGCCTAAAACTGGCTTCATTGTCATTCTCATGATGCAAATGCAACTCAATCTCACCGCAACCTGCTAATACTAGGCGGTTCAACGCAGCCAGATGTTCTATACCATGATGGGGTGGATAGAACCACGTGTGGCGTGGACCATGCCCATAAAGTCTCACATTCTCAGCAAAAAAGGCTATGTAGTCGCGTTCCCATTGCGCGACTCTTTCATTCTCTTGCCCCGGCCTTTCTGCTTTGTGCCGTGGCTCATAGTGATCGCACAGTAAAAAAACGATATGTGTCGTCTGATTACGTGCTTTATGTCTATTCATCGCACGCGCTGGCAAACTACGCAAATAGCTCCACGCCCAATAATTCAATCCGCCTTTCATATAGTATGCAATCCCATTCTATTTGCCTTTTTTCGCGTTCATACTTATATGTTCGACCTCGTGTAGAATCGCCTCTGCATTTTTTTTCCATGTATGTTGAGAAAGTACATAATCGCGCCCCACGCTCCCCAAGCGAACACGCGTTTGAGGGTCTTGAGCCAATTCGATAATCGCCTGCGCCAAGGCTTGACAATCACCTCGTTCGATAACAATGCCGTTTATTCCATGTTGCATGACTTCCTCTACTGGCGCCACTTTGGGCGCGATGACCGCCTTACCCATCGCCCAATATTCAAATATTTTCATTGGTGAACCATAATCGTTGGAATTTAGCAAGACTGTAACGTCCATGGCGCTGACCAATGAGGGTATTTGACTATGCGCTCGACGCCCTGCGAATACCACTGCATGCGCAAAACCTGAGTCCACGACATAGTCTTCCAATTCTTTTCGATATTCGCCGTCACCGACGAACAGAAAGCGGACGCTATCATTTTGCTGTAATACCAGCGGTATGACTTGTTTAAATCCTGGAATTCCTTGCCAACGATTCATCGTACCGACAAATCCAACGACTATCCCCCCTATCGGCTTATCTAACTGTTCGACAATTTTTTGATCAGGAGGCAATTCAGAATAAAATTTCTCTGGATCAATAGCATTCTGACATACGACGACGCGCTTACCTGGCACGTAGGTTTCCTGTAAGAATCGCTTTTGAACCTCCGTCACGGTAATAATACCATCGGCTTTTCGCAGAACGGCCTGCTCTATAAATCTCGCAAGACTTTTCAGTTTCAACCCATAATAGCGCGCCCAGGCATATGCATAAGGAGTGTTCACCTCCAGCACCAAGGGCACACCTGCGCGCCGCGCCGCCCATACGCCTGAAAAACCAAACAGCGCATAGCGTTCGTATACGAAAGCCGGTCGAAACTGCTTTATCGCCAAAGCCACTTCGCGGTATGCCACCGCGTTATATGCGATTTGCATTAACTCAAAGATAAATCTGGGCATCGCACGTTTAATACGGGCCAACTTACTCGCATGGGAGATTGCACCTGAATTTTGCAATTTTGCAGGCCCTACCACTTTGACTTCATGACCCAACGCCGTAAGCGCTTCGATTATCTCGCGAATATGTATAGATTCAGGCTCTTCGCCTTGTGTGCGATGAAGGTATAAAATGCGCACCGGTGGTATCCCTTATTTTAAAGTTACAAATTCCAGGCCCTTTGCACGCGCTGCGCGTACAAAGTCCGGCAAGAACGCAATCGTATAGGGATTGTTGTCATGTAATAGTACGACATCGCCCCCGCGCGGCGGACGTTGGGTCAGGCGCGCACGCAACGCATCCAACCCATCGCGAAGATAATCGCTATAGGTAACAGACCAGTGTACCATTACAAATCCTGCACGACGAGACACACTCAACGTTGTCCAATTAAAACGGCCACGCGGCGGCCGAAACGATTTGCACACTGTACCACTGGCGCTTTCTAAAAGAGCAGCCGTTTTTTGTAAGTCCACTAGCAACTCGCCTTGCGACATTTGCGTCAATTCTTTGTGCTGGAACGAATGCCCGCCAACGGCGTGTCCCCGCAGAACCACCTCACGCACCAGATCCGGATACCGTTGTATTTTTTCCCCGATAAAATAAAATGTCGCCTTGATCCCAAGCCCACTCAAAGCATCCAGTACCTTTGGTGTAAATTCGGGATCGGGACCGTCATCAAATGTGAGTCCTATTTGCATAGGGTCCACGCGCCATACGAATGCACGCCCAGGCAAGAAGGCCTGCAATATATCTTTCGCGAAGTTCCGCAAATACTCAACCATACATCCGCTCCGCCACGTCTCGCAGTAACTCTACATTTTTTTCTGCCAACGCAGACCAAGTATAATCCTGCACTCGAGCTTGTAAAGCACGAGCATCCCAAGGTTGACTGAAGGCCTTCTGTATCGCATCGGCCAGCGCTTGCGCGTCACCTGGATGCACTAGCGGTAACCCTGTGCCTTCCAATAAATAGGGCACTCCTCCAACGGCCGTTGCAATCACCGGAATTCCACAGGCCAGGGCCTCAATTATGACATTGGGCGTGCCTTCGTTATAGCTGGCCAAAACCAATGCATTGGCGGCGTTCAACCAATAGGGAATGCGCTCGTGCATTTGCCCGCCTATAAACAATGTAGACGCAGCAATGTCTTTAATAATTGCTTGCTTCGTTAGCATCTCTCGTTGCGTACCTATCCCTACCAAAACAACTCTGTCGTCGTCGGTAATGATTTTATCCTTTTTCAACAATGCCCAAGCTTCGAGAATAATGGGGATGCCTTTAATGGGTACCAAATTCCCAACAAACAATAAGACTCTACCCGCAATCGGCATTGTCAGGTACTTTCTTGCGTACTCCCTTTCGCGCGGAATGAACACCAGCGGATCGAACCCTGCACAAGGTATCTCGTTAAATCGATTAAAAGGTAATCGCGTAAGTCCCTGCATTTTCTCAATGAGCGGCTTGCTGACACCAATCACCGCAGCGGCAGCGCGCAACGCATTCGCGACCTGCCCGCCTATAAGTTTTTTCCGTGCGTAGACATTGATATCGCTACCGTGCGCAGTAATCACAAATGGCAATCTCAAAATACTTGCGGCCCATGCTACGCCGACGCCATCGGGATATGCACAATGCGCATGGATGACAAGCCGCGGGT
>JAOUGF010000298.1 GCA_029857925.1 Gammaproteobacteria bacterium | reverse complement strand
CGCTCTCTGAAAATCAACAAGACATCACCACCACGGCCATTGCAGAGTCCAAAGTGCAATACAACTTTCCGCACCTCCTGCTCGACGGTGCCGGTTTCCGTTTAGTTTGGACGCAATCCCATCTTCCCTCAGGCATCGCGCGCGGTCTGTATACCGCCGTCGCAGCGGCAACGCAGGCCTGGGGCGAACCCGTACTGGTGCCCGGTACGCGCGATTCCGTGAGCGGCGGCGATTTCAATGCGGTGTCCACGGACAACGGCTTTATGCTCGCGTGGACGCTAAATGCAATGTCAACCAGCGCTGCAAACGTGGTCGTAAAACGCTATGACAACACCCTGGGTTGGGGAAACACGCAAGGTTATCACGCCGATTTCTTACCCGACCTCGCGCCGATCACCGCGCTCTATCAAACGACGTCAGGTGCAGGCGTGTTACTGTTAGGGCCAGACACCCACGACGCGATCAACGCGACGGTGCCGCGTGTGCTGGATATTTCGGGGTTTTAACTATCGCTGTTGTTGAAATCGTTGTTCGGACATTTCCCGGATTTCATTTCATTCCATCCGGGCTACGCTCGCTCTCCAAACGCATCATCGCCCAATTCAATGGTGGTGCTCCAATTCAATGGCAGGATACCGCGTTTTACGAAGGCATAGAAACTTGAATAAGGCCAATCCTTAACTTCTTTCACATAGCCGTGTTTAACCGGGTTGTAATGAACATAATTCACATGCGCTTCGAAGTCTCTTTCATCTCTTATCCGGTGTTCCCAAAAGCGCCTCTGCCACAACCCGGATTCGCGGCGTTTTGTCCGCGAGTCGCTAATATTCCGCTGCACATTTTCGCTGCACTGTTGGCTCACTTTGCGCTTTATCAAACTCCAGCGAACGCTGTAGTCAGCGTCGTTTTCCGGCATTTTTCAAATACAATGCAGGTGGTCAGGCAATAAAACAATTGCCTCGATCTCAAATGGATGGCTCTTTTTCACTTCCCGCAGGCTGGATTTTAAAGCTTGATAGAATGGCGCATCGGTCAACACGCCCTGCCGTCGATAGGTGGCGACCGTGAAAAAATATGTAGCCCCTGGTATCCATTCTCGCCGGTATCTTTGCATCGGCCTATTATAAGGAAAACGTGCGTACAACGCACGCTACGCTTGCTGAGGTCTCCCCACGAAAGTTCATAATCCGGGGAAATTATTCGCCAAACTCGCCCTCGTTTATGTCGTAATTATTCGCCCAATCGTGGGAATATATGCCCAATCGCACATACCGATAGAACGTCGAATATGGCCATTCGCGCACACGTTTCACCCACCCGTGTGTCACGAGGTTGTAATGAATATAATCGACATGCCGTGAAAAATCGGTTTCGTCGCGTAGGGTGTGTTCCCAATACCGGCGTTGCCACAGATCGTATTCACCCTTTGCGTTTTTTGTGATGCCGACCCCTGTATGCGACAACGCGCGCGTAAATTCCGCCTTGATGCGCCGCCAACGCCCTGCGTAATCCGCGTCCCCTGGTGGCAACGAGCCTGTAGAAAAACCCCGGCCCAACAAGCCGAAGTTTTTTCATTGAGTGAAAAATCGCCCTTATATTTGGCTTTTTTCATCTGATGTCGATTTCGACCGCTAATTTCCCGCATTATACCCTTCATTGCGTCCTCAATTCGCCGTAGTTCTTCCACTTCTCTATATTATGCACTAAACAATACCATTGCCATTGCGTCTGCACCTTCTTTTTTCCGCGTAGGCTGAATCGCTTTAGCCTTTTGGTGGCGCTGATATTCGCAAACACCGGTTCGACGACGGAGATGCGGTGGCTGTAGAGGTATCTGCCTTTGTCACTGTCGATGCGTTGTTTCATCCAGTCG
Source organism: Gammaproteobacteria bacterium (assembly GCA_029857925.1). Taxonomy (GTDB): domain Bacteria; phylum Pseudomonadota; class Gammaproteobacteria; order S012-40; family S012-40; genus CAKKRP01. The sequence continues at coordinate 1,980 of JAOUGF010000298.1, read as the reverse complement.
GTATGGCTTTTCTTTTTTTCACACTTTTTGATGATGAACGAGACTTGTCGCCCATGGCCTTCACGTGTGTCTGCCGATGCGGGGTTGCGCATGCATTGGTGTTTTTGGTCGCACGATCGGCATTTGGTGAGTCTGCCTTCAAAGAATAATTTGTGGTGGCCGTGCAGGTCTGTGCGCTCGTTTTTCAGCCACATCGCGTGCCCCGCCGGGCAGGTGCAGGTTTTGGCCTTGGGATTGAATTCAAATTCGCTGGGCGGTGTGACGGTTTCTCTTCTTATTTCTTTTTGCGCGTTCGGCGGTCGGGTGCTGTGCGTGGTTTTGTAGTCTTGGAATTTTGGGTCTCGTTTTCTAAATTGGTTGTCTGGGATGTAGCCGTCGAGTTGGTTTTCATAAAGGTATTGCATGTTGGCTTCGTTGGCGTAGCCGGTGTCAGCGGTGATGACGGTGTGTTTGAGGTCGTGTTTTAGCTTCTTCATGCGTCCCTTGAGGCGTTCGAGCACCGGTTGTAGCGTGTGGTGTTCTTGCCCTTCGCCAAAGGCTTGTGCGTCGACGATGATTTGGTGTTGTTTGTCCACTGCGGCCACGGCGGTGTAGCCTTGGATCGTGCCTTTGCTGGTGGTCATTTTGGCGCTTTGGTTGTCGGTGATGTTGCTTTTGACTTCGGTCTTGCGTTGGCTTTGGCCGATTCTAGGGGTGTTTTTTTTCAAGAAGTCGTCGATCTTGGTGTGGGCCTTGTCCAGGGTTTGAATCGTTTGTGCCATGCGTTTAATGCGTTCTTCGTCGCGATTATCTTGCTGGTCGAGGCGTTGATGTTCGCGCAGGCAGTGTTGTATCTGGCGGTGGATTTTGTCGCGTTTCTTTTTGAGTTCGTCGAAGGTGCCAGACCATTCTTTCGATGCATTACTGGGCATTTTGCAGCCGTCGATGGCGAATAGTTCTTTTCCTAACAGTCCTTCTTGGTCGCAGATCAAGAGGACTTGTTCGAAGACGTTTTCGATTTCTTCGCTGCGTTCGCTGATAAACGCCGCCAGGGTGGTGAAGTGCGGCACCTGATCACAGGCCAGGGCCTTGAAGATGACGTTGGTCTCGCAGCACCATTGAATCTCACGGCTGGAGGTGATGCCTTTGGAGTAAGCGAATAAGATGATTTTCAATAACAGTGCGGGATCGTAGGCCGGGCGACCGTTTTCGTCGTTTTGGTAGCGCGGATAAAAGACCGATAAGTCCAGTTTGTTTTCGATTAGATAGTGAATCGCGAATTCAAACGTGCCGGGTTGCAACTGATCCGTGTAGTTGATGACGACCATTTTGCTTTGGTGGGGGTCGTAGGGGATGAATTTAGGCATTGTGGCGTTTCTCCCGGGGAGTTTTGTTTATTTTAGCAGACGTTTTTTCACAATTGGGGGTTTTTCTACAGGCTCAACGTTAAGTTGAGGGGCTCGCCCGCTTCTGGGCGAGTCCCGCTCGAACGCCGGGTTGGGCGTCGTTAAAACACCAGTGCCACGGTTCATATTGATAACCCAAAGGATTGCCAATGGGGTAAGAAAGATAATAGCCGAATTCAGCAGCGTGCTCAGTGAGCCAAGCATATGCAGCGGTTTGGTCAAACTCCACTTCGAGCACACGGCTATTGGGAGATGAGAGATCGACAGCTCGCCCCGTGTGATGTTCGCTAAAACCTGGAGGAGCACAGACTGTAAGAATGTTTTCAACTGCAACCCCAGTTTCAAGCTTTCGGCGAATTATCTCAGCTTGTCGCTCGATGCTTCGAAAGGCAGAAACGATGTATAGATCGATGCCGTCAACGAGCGCCGCCGCCTTGAGGAAGCGCCATGCTTCGGCGGCCAACGGGACAAGAAAATGATCTCGACCATCCGCACCAACTTCAGCAACTTCAAGCGCCGTGGCTTCCTCGCATTCGAGTAAGCCACGAGCCGTTATCAATTCGCTCGAAATTCCTAGTGCGGAGAGATGCATATT
>JAOUGF010000297.1 GCA_029857925.1 Gammaproteobacteria bacterium | reverse complement strand
TCTGCTCTTTAAATTCAGGCTTGAGCATACCGCTCATCGCCTTCTTCACTTCGTCGATCACGTCGTAAATAATGCTGTAATAATGCAGATCCACGGCGTTTTCTTCGATCATTCGACGCGCGCCACCGTCTGCGCGCACGTTAAACCCGATAATGATCGCCGACGACGCGACGGCCAAATTGACATCGGATTCGTTGATGCCGCCCAAACCACCCGCGACGATCTTGACCTTCACCTCGTCCGTGGATAAACGTGTCAACGCGTCAGACAGCGCCTCCAACGAACCTTGTACGTCGGCCTTGATCACGATATTCAGTGTATTGATCGCGCCTTCGCCCACTTGTGAGAACAAGTTTTCCAGCTTAGACGATTGTTGACGCGCCAATTTGACTTCGCGGAACTTGCCTTGACGGAACAATGCGATTTCACGCGCCTTGCGTTCATCCGGCACCACAAAGGCCTCGTCACCGGCGTTCGGCGTGCCTGACAAACCCAACACCTCGACAGGTGTGGAGGGGCCTGCCTCGTCCACCGGTTGCCCGGTTTCATCTAGCATCGCACGTATGCGTCCATATTCATGACCCGCAAGCAGGATGTCGCCCTTGCGCAGCACGCCGGATTGCACCAACACCGTCGCGACCGGGCCGCGCCCTTTATCCAGACGCGATTCAATGACGGTACAGTGTCCAGGTCCAGTCGCCGGGGCGCGCAGTTCCAACACCTCGGCCTGCAACGAAATGGAATCTAACAACTGATCAATACCGGCGCCCGTTTTGGCGGAGACGGGGATAAACATCGTATCACCGCCCCAGTCTTCAGGGATCACGCTCTCTTGCGCCAGTTCTTTCTTCACACGCTCAAGGTCGGCCTCGGGTTTATCGATCTTATTGACGGCGACGATGATAGGCACATTACCGGCGCGCGCATGTTGCACCGCCTCTTTCGTTTGCGGCATCACACCGTCATCGGCGGCGACGACCAACACCACCAAATCGGTGACCTTGGCGCCACGCGCACGCATTGCGGTGAACGCCGAGTGACCCGGCGTATCCAAAAAGGTAACCACGCCACGGCTGGTCTCGACGCGATAGGCACCGATATGCTGCGTAATGCCCCCGGCCTCGCCCGCCGCCACTTTCGTGCGACGAATATAGTCCAGCAACGAGGTCTTGCCATGATCGACGTGACCCATGACGGTGACCACCGGTGAGCGTGTCACCGACTCGCCCTTGCCTTCTTGGCTGCTGGCCGCCATTTCTTCTTCCAACGCGTTTTCACGCAATACCTTGGCCTTATGGCCCATTTCCTCGACCACGACGGTCGCCGTTTCCTGATCCAATACCTGATTGATGGTGGCCATGGAACCCAAGCCCATCAACGTCTTGATGACCTCGGCGGCCTTCACTGACATGCGGCTGGCGAGCTCAGAAACCGTAATCGTTTCGGGAATATTGACTTCACGTACCATAGGCGCAGTTGGCATTTCAAACCCGTGTTGTTTCTGATCATGGTCACGATGCTTTCTGCGCCCGCTACGCACGCGTCCTTCATCACTCAAATGCAATTCTACACGCCCAGACCACGCCTGTTTGCCGCCTTTGCCCTTACCACGGCCAAAACGATCACCTTCTTGCGTACCTTCACGACCACCGCCACCGCGGTCGTCGCGTGGTTTGCCCTTTTTCGGGGCTGCCGCTGGCGCAGCAGGTGCCCCACTGCGTGGCGCCGCGCCACCACCAGGACGAGGCGCCTGCCCTGCCGGACGGGGCGTTTGCCCCCCTGGGCGCGCCGACGGGCCACCTGGGCCACCAGGACGCTGACCTGGGCCGCCCGGACGACCTGCGGGGCCGCTAGGGCGTTGGCCGCCAGGTGCACCAGAGGTTGCACCCCGGCGTGGGTCCGCATGCTGCAGGCCTTGCGGCGGACGCGAGGGCGCGGACGGCGCTGCGGTTGTGCGCGCAACAGGTGCAGCGGCGACCGCTTCAACGGTTTCCGCAGTGCGATTTTTATTCATCGCCTCGTCGGCAACACGTTTTGCCTCGGCCTGGCGCTTAGCCTCTTCTTCCGCCTCGCGCTTAGCGTCTTCTTCCGCCTGACGGCGTGCCTCTTCCGCCGCCTTGGCAACCAATTCTTCCTGCTGTGCCGCTAAAAGCGCTTCTTCTTCCTGCGGAGCTTGTTCCCCACCGCCGACATCGGCCGCCTTTACATAGGTACGTCGCCGACGCACTTCAACGCTGATGGTGCGCGATTTAGTCTCTGGAGCGAGTCGGCCGCGTGCCGCGCCGGTATTCGCAACGGCCGGACGCGCGGTGGAACTTGCCGCTTGCTTTAGTTCGCTCACGGATTTGCGTTTCAGCGTGATTTTACGCGGCGCATTCGGATCTTCTGCTGGACCGCCTTGGCGGGTACGCAGAAAATCCAACAAACGCATCTTCTCATCATCGGTGATCGTTTCATCCGGCCTTTTGTTCGACAAACCCGCTTCATCCAATTGCGCGATCAAGCGGTCCACCGGGATACCGACGACTTCGGCAAATTGTTTTACCGTTACTTGCGACATACCCTGCTCCAACTCTATATCGTAAGACCCTTATGACTGCTCACTGGCAAACCAGGGTTGACGAGCTGTCATAATCAATTCCGCCGCGCGTTTTTCGTCCACGCCTATATCGACTAAATCACCCACGGACTGTTCGGCGAGATCTTCCACTGTACACACGCCTTTTTGTGTCAGTTGATTGGCCAACGCCTCGTCCATGCCTTTTAAATCTAACAATTCCGTAGCAACTTTTTTACTGTTCGCAGTGGATTGTTCTGAAATCGCCTTCGCCAACAACGCGTCTTTGGCGCGCCCACGCAATTCTTCTACAATCGCCTCATCGAACTCGGCAATAGACAGCATTTCGTTAGTGGGCACATAGGCGATTTCCTCAACACTGGAAAAGCCTTCTTCAACCAATACACCCGCAACGTCTTCGTCCACATCCAGTTGGTCCATGAACATTTTCTTGATGTTCGTGGACTCTTCCTCGCCTTTTTTGACGGCATCGGATTCGGACATCACATTCAATACCCAACCGGTCAATTGACTGGCCAAACGCACGTTTTGTCCACCACGACCGATTGCCATGGATAATTGATCTTCTCTGACCGCAACGTCCATGCTATGCGTGTCTTCATCTACCACGATGGAAGACACCTCGGCCGGGGCCAGACTGTTAATGACAAACTGCGCCGGATTCTCGTTCCATAATACGATATCCACACGTTCACCCGCCAATTCGTTCGACACCGCCTGAACGCGAGACCCACGCATGCCGACGCACGCGCCTACCGGATCAATGCGTTGATCACGTGTATGCACGGCGATCTTGGCACGTTGGCCAGGATCACGCGCCGCGCCTTTAATCTCTATCAAATTCTCACCGACCTCGGGGACTTCCAGCTTAAACAACTCAACGAGAAGTTCCGGAGCCACGCGACTGACAAAAATTTGCGGGCCGCGCGCCTCTTGCCGCACATCACGTAAGTAGCCACGCACACGGTCCCCCGGGCGCAGATTTTCTTTTGGTATTAAATCTTCGCGCATCACAATGCCTTCGGCATTTCCGCCCAAATCCAAGATGATGCCGCTCTTGTCTATGCGCTTTACGGCCGCCGTAATCAATTGACCCTTGCGATCTTTAAACACATTCACGACTTGCGCGCGCTCGGCCTCGCGCACTTTTTGCACGATCACCTGTTTGGCGGTTTGCGCGGCAATGCGGCCAAACGCGACGGAGGCAATCTCTTCCTCTATATATTCGCCAACCAGTGCCTTGGGATTTTTTGCCTGCGCATTGGCAAGCAATATCTGCACTTCGGG
>JAOUGF010000295.1 GCA_029857925.1 Gammaproteobacteria bacterium | reverse complement strand
ATTTGCAATCTGCATACAGGTGAGTGGCAGACACTGCCCGACATGCCTTTTCCACGCGCAGCGATGGGTGTCGCGGTCATGGGGGATACGATTTATCTGGTAGGGGGTTGGGCCGATGATGGCCGCACCCCCGTGGCCTCAGTGATGGCCTATCAATGTCCTGCACTCAATTAGGAGGAAACCGATGGATCTTAGCAACGATCAACTCAAACGCTATAGTCGCCATATCATGATGCATCAGCTCGACTATGAAGGGCAGGTGAAGCTGCTGCAATCGCACGCCCTAATCATCGGCGCCGGCGGCCTGGGTTCACCCGTGGCGATGTATTTGGCGAGTAGTGGTGTGGGTGAAATCACCTTGGTCGATTTTGACAAGGTCGAAGTCAGCAATCTGCAACGCCAAATCATGCACGGTACACCAGATATCGGCCGACCGAAGGTCGACTCGGCACGTGATCGCTTATTAGCCATTAATCCCGATGTAAAAATCAACACCATTAGCCACGCGATGGAAGAAGAAGAGCTGCGTGAGCAGGTACGCCGAGCCGATGTGGTGGTGGATACGACCGACAATTTTACAACGCGCTTTGCGGTCAATGCCGCCTGCGTACATGAACGCAAGCCGTTGATCTCCGGCTCCGTCATTCGTATGGAAGGCCAGATGACGGTATTTCGCAACGACAAGCTGGACGGCCCCTGCTACCGCTGCCTCTATAAAGATTCCGGGGAACTGGGTGAGACCTGCACCCAAAGCGGCGTATTAGCACCCGTTGTCGGCATCATCGGCGCGATACAGGCTACGGAAACACTGAAGGTGTTAACCGGTTTAGGTCAAGACCTCAGCGGCCGATTGCTTTTGGTCGATGCCTTTACGATGGAAATGCGCGAATTAAAACTGCGTAAAGACCCGGCGTGCCCGGTGTGCGGATCAGCGCACTAAACTTCGCGCAGCACTACAGCTAGCCTCTGTCCGAGGCTGCCCTTGGGGCAGCTTCGGGCGCTACTTCACATGACAGGTCAAACACAATTCACTCGCCGGATTACCTACCGCCAAGTCTTTTTGATAAGTGGATTGAGGTTGATAGACCACTCTACCAACGCGTAAAAAACTCGGTGTAAGGTCATTCCCGCCACTCACGCGCACACCGTGCGGATCATGACAAGACGCGCATTCCACCTCATAGCCGTCACCACTGTCATATAAGCGCACCTCGTTCGGGTCTGCGTGTCCATTGCCGTTTTTGTCAAAAAACGCGATACGCGCCTTGCGTAGCGTGGGTTCCGCGTATTCGCTGCCCGTCTTAAAGTGATCGGGATAGCGCACCCCTATCGGGTGATCATCGGCAAGAAAATTATCCCCGGAAGGCAGGCTCGTACCATCATTATATTGCCCGCCTATCACAAACACCTGGAAATCCGGCGCGCCGCTAGGCGCAAGCGGGACGTGGCAGGACAAACATGCGCCATTGTTTGCACCCGCGGGACCCCGGCCAAGGTTATTCAACGCACTATGGGCGCCCACCGTACCCCCCGTCCATTGGCTAAGGCTATCGAAATCCACATTCGTTTCTGCGGAACTCGACCAACCGGCATAGGCCCCGGTTTTTCGAGTGGGCATATTGATAATAGAGTCAATTGCCGTTGCACCGTCATGACACGACAGGCAGGTCAAGGAATTCGGACCTGGTTGACTGACAGGCTGACCAGGACTATTTTTACTTCGGTACAATTCGTAGGTGCGCGGCGTGACGGTTCTATTCCACAATGGCGCCGCAACTCGCCGGTTTGCGCCATGCGGGGTGTGACAATAAACGCAAATTTCTCCAAAATCATTGCGGTAAGGTGTCATGTTATTTTTACCATTACCGAGATATGACATCGTGAGATTGTGCCGGGTATTGCCAATTCCGCCCGTAATTTCTGAAAAAGTGTTAGGTGCGCGCGGAGCCCACCCATCGGCCTTGACAATAGGCGCTGCCAATGCAAACAGCATCCCCACTGCGATGCTGTAGACCCACACAATTCTAATTTGCCCGCTTGTCGTCCGCCGCACGGCGCAACCCCTCCCCCAATGAATCGCCCCTACAACAGGGACTGGCCACATGCGACCTGCGGCTAATTTAAGGTAGTCGCGCCCTGCTGTCAAACGACATGACGAGAAGGCGGTTTCGCCAACGACCCTCAACACGCTATAATCGGGGCTGATCCCAACTTACGGCGACGACATGATAAAGATCTCTGGGCTTACCAAGACGTTTCCAGGCGGCGCGCAGGCCTTAAACGGCATAGATCTCGAGGTTAAGCCAGGAGAGATACTGGCATTACTAGGCCCCAATGGTGCAGGCAAAACAACCACCGTGCGTGTACTCACAACGCTGTGCGGGTTTGACGAAGGTCAGGTAACGGTTGCAGGGCATGACGTCGATGTCGAACCGGAAAAAGTACGCCAAGCCATCGGCTACGTAGCACAAGAAACCGGCGTGGACTACTTTCTGACCGGGCGCGAAAACCTTACGTTACAGGGTCAATTGTATCGGATGACACGCGCGGATATCCAGGCACGTAGCGTCGAATTGAGCGAATACTTTGGTTTGACCACACAATTGGATCAATTGGTCTCCACCTACTCAGGCGGCATGCGCCGCAAATTAGACATTGCAACCGCGCTTATACACCGCCCCAAAATGTTGTTTTTGGATGAACCCACGTTGGGTTTGGATTCCCCGAGCCGCCAATCATTATGGCAATACGTACGGCGTCTAAATGCGGATTTAGGTCTCACTATTTTACTGACTACGCACTATCTTGACGAGGCCGACAAACTTGCGCATCGCGTAGCCATTATCGACAACGGAAAGATTCAAGTAATTGATACGCCTAATGCGCTCAAAGACACCATCAAGGGCGATGCGGTATCGCTGGAATTGGCAGATTCGCAGGCAATACCTGCATTACAACAGGCGCTGCAAAAAATCACAGAGGTTCAAGATGTGCGCGTAGAGGGACTGCATGTGCATGTGTATGCCGCGCAAGGGGCATCGTTAGTACCGACACTCATAGATATCGCGCGGGCATGTGGTGCGGAAATTAAAAACTTGCGTTTTGCGCGCCCCAGCTTAGACGACGTATTTTTGCGTTATACCGGTAGCAGCATCACCCGCAAACAGGAAGCGCCAGCACAGGAAGAATGGTGGAAAAAGTGGGCCGGTAAAGGCGGCGGGAAGTGGCAAAAACAATGGCCACAGGAAAAAACGCCAGCAACTGAAAGTGCGCCCCCCGCGGAAACACCGTGGCAAAAATGGGAAAACCATCCCCCGACTGATCAAGCGAACTCGCCCCAAACGTGGCCTCAACAAGAGGAATGGAACGGCGCTAGTGACGCACAAAAAAACACATCATGGCCACAAGGCGCCTGGTCTGACGCACAGCAATGGTCATCACCGCAAGACAAACAAACATCAAATGAAACCACAGAGTGGAATGCTCCAAAAAAAAATCCACCCTAACTTTAAAGATTAGCCCCGAAACCGGGAAACAACGCATAGCGAGGATATACATGCTTTTTGACACGTGGCACTTATTTAAAAAATATCTACGCATCTCCATGCGCATGCCGATGTGGACGGTATTTGGCTTAATTCAACCGTTATTGTGGTTAATCATATTTAGCTCGCTTTTTGCGGGTTTCGCCACGATGCCAGGGTTCCCAGCGGCGTCCTACATAGATTATTTCCTGCCGGGGGTCATCGTCATGACGGTACTGTTCGGCTCCTCGTGGTCCGGTGTCAGTTTATTACGGGAAATTAACGCTGGCACAGTCGCACGTATGCTGGTATCGCCGGTATCACGCACCGCCATCGTATTGAGCCGTGTAT
>JAOUGF010000296.1 GCA_029857925.1 Gammaproteobacteria bacterium | reverse complement strand
TGGTCGCCGAAGTGGTTACTGCCTTTGCGTTGGATGCCGCGCAGGAGAAGTCCTTGGTGGCGACGCTGAAACAAAAGCTCAACCGCGAAGTGACGCTGCAATCGCGTGTCGATCCCGAATTGATGGGCGGCGCGATCATTCGCGTCGGTGACCGCGTTATTGACGGTTCGCTGTCCGGTCGTTTGAATCAATTGGAAAATGAGTTGGCGCGTCGTTAACACGCGCCTACAGAGGAAAAACGTATGCAACTGAATCCATCTGAAATCAGTGAGCTGATTAAGAAACGTATACAGAACTTTGAAGCCAGCACCGGCGGTCGTACCGAAGGCACCGTGGTCAGCCTGACCGACGGTATCGCCCGCGTGCACGGCCTGTCCGACGTCATGTCCGGCGAGATGCTGGAATTCCCCGGTAACACCTATGGCATGGCCTTGAACCTGGAGCGCGACTCCGTCGGCGCCGTGATCTTGGGTGCCTACGAGCACATCTCGGAAGGCGGCACCGTCAAATGCACGGGTCGCATCTTGGAAGTGCCGGTGGGCCCGGAATTATTAGGCCGCGTGGTCGACTCTTTGGGCGTGCCCATCGACGGTAAAGGCCCGATCAACGCCAAACAATCCGCGCCTATCGAAAAGATCGCGCCCGGCGTAATTTGGCGTAAGTCGGTGTCGCAGCCGTTGCAAACCGGTCTGAAGGCCATCGACGCGATGGTACCGGTCGGTCGCGGTCAACGCGAATTGATCATCGGCGATCGTCAAACCGGTAAAACCGCCGTAGCGATCGACGCGATCATCAATCAAAAAGGCACTGGCGTTAAATGTATCTACGTTGCGGTCGGCCAAAAGGCCTCTTCTATCGCCAACGTGGTGCGCAAACTGGAAGAACACGGCGCGCTGGCCCACACCATCATCGTCGCCGCCACCGCCTCTGATCCCGCCGCGATGCAGTTTATCGCCCCGTACTCGGGTTGCGCGATGGGCGAATACTTCCGCGACAGCGGTGAAGACGCGCTAATCGTATACGACGATCTGACCAAGCAGGCCTGGGCCTACCGTCAAGTGTCGTTGTTGCTGCGCCGTCCGCCGGGTCGTGAAGCTTATCCGGGTGACGTGTTCTATCTGCATTCGCGTTTGTTGGAACGCGCCGCGCGCGTCAACGAAGAATGGGTAGAAAAGATGACCAATGGTCGCGTGAAGGGCAAAACGGGAAGTTTGACCGCGCTGCCCATCATCGAGACGCAAGCCGGTGACGTGTCGGCCTTCGTGCCCACCAACGTGATCTCCATCACCGACGGGCAGATCTTCTTGGAAACCGATTTGTTCAACTCCGGTATCCGCCCCGCGATCAACGCCGGTCTGTCGGTGTCGCGCGTCGGTGGCGCCGCGCAAACCAAGATCATCCGAAAATTGGGTGGCGGTGTGCGTTTGGACTTGGCGCAGTTCCGCGAATTGGCGGCGTTTGCGCAGTTCGCATCGGACTTGGACGAATCGACCCGCAAGCAAATCGAACGCGGCCGTCGCGTCACAGAACTGATGAAACAGAAGCAATATTCACCGCTGTCGTTGGCCGAAATGGCGTTTTCGCTGTTCGCCGCCAATGAAGGTTTCCTCGACGACGTGGAAGCCAGGAAAGTGGTGAGCTTCGAGGCAGCGTTGCACTCTTGGTTGCGCGGTAATGCCGCCTCCTTGATGCAAACCATCAATGCCAAGCCTGAATATAACGACGAGATCGCCGGACAAATGCGTGAGGCGGTCAAGAAGTTTAAGGCGACGGGCACCTGGTAACACGGGAGTAGACGCTCATGGCGGTCGGTAAAGAGATACGCGTTAAGATCAAGAGTATTAAAAACACTCAGAAGATCACGCGCGCAATGGAAATGGTCGCGGCGAGTAAGATGCGCCGCGCGCAAGAGCGTATGCAGGCGACACGTCCCTATGCGGCGAAAATCCGCACAGTGATCCGTCACCTGGCACACGCGCACCCGGAATATAAACCTGCGTACCTGGTGGAACGCCCCGCGCGACGCGTCGGCTTCATCTTGGTGACCACGGATCGCGGCCTGTGCGGCGGTTTGAACACCAATTTGCTGAAGTTGGCGCTGGGATCGTTCCGCGAATGGCGCAACAAAAACATCCCTGTGGATGTGTGCGCGATAGGCGCGAAAGGCGCGGCGTTTTTCCGCCGTGTCGGTGGCAATGTCACCTCGCACGTATCGCACCTGGGCGACGCGCCGAAATTGGCGGATCTGCTCGGCACCATCAAGGTGATGTTGGATGCCTACGACAATGGCGAGATCGATCGCCTGTATCTGGTGAGCAACGAATTCGTGAACACCATGACACAGCAACCCAAGGTCGAGCAATTGTTGCCCATCGTGGTCGAGGCGCAGGACGAGAAATTGAAACACAACTGGGATTATCTCTACGAGCCAGACGCGCGTGAGGTGATACCCGGTCTGCTGACGCGATACATCGAATCCTTGGTGTATCAAGCGGTGGTCGAAAACAACGCGTGCGAGCAATCGGCGCGTATGGTGGCCATGAAGGCGGCATCCGATAACGCGGGCGATCTGATCGGCGATTTGCAATTGGTGTACAACAAGGCACGCCAAGCGGCAATCACCAAAGAGCTATCGGAAATCGTGGCCGGCGCGGCAGCGGTGTAACAGGTTACGCAATCTTAGGGGAAAGACTATGAGTTCAGGTAAGGTAGTGCAAATCATCGGCGCGGTGGTGGACGTAGAGTTCCCACGCGATAACGTGCCGAAGGTATATGACGCGTTGACGGTCACCGAGCAAAAATTGACGCTCGAAGTGCAGCAACAATTAGGCGATGGCATCGTGCGTTGCGTGGCGATGGGTACCAGCGACGGTCTGCGTCGCGGTATGGCCGCCAGCAGCACCGGCCAAGCGATCCAAGTGCCGGTCGGCAAAAAGACGCTGGGCCGCATCATGGACGTGTTGGGCAATCCGATCGACGAGGCTGGCCCTATCGGTGAAGAGGCCCGTTGGGGTATCCACCGCAAGGCCCCGCGTTACGAAGATCTGTCTCCGGCGCAGGAATTGTTGGAAACCGGCATTAAAGTTATCGACTTGATCTGCCCGTTCGCGAAGGGCGGTAAGGTCGGTCTGTTCGGTGGCGCCGGCGTCGGCAAGACCGTCAACATGATGGAGCTGATCCGTAACATCGCGATCGAGCACAGCGGATACTCGGTGTTCGCCGGTGTCGGTGAGCGTACCCGCGAAGGTAACGACTTCTACCACGAAATGAAAGACTCCAACGTGTTGGATAAGGTATCGCTGGTATACGGTCAGATGAACGAACCGCCGGGCAACCGTCTGCGCGTCGCGTTGACCGGCTTGACGATGGCCGAATACTTCCGTGACGAAGGCCGCGACGTGTTGTTCTTCGTCGACAACATCTATCGTTACACCTTGGCCGGTACCGAAGTGTCCGCGCTGCTGGGCCGTATGCCCTCCGCCGTGGGTTACCAACCGACGTTGGCCGAAGAAATGGGCGCGCTGCAAGAGCGTATTACGTCCACCAAGACCGGCTCGATCACCTCCATCCAGGCCGTGTACGTGCCTGCGGACGACTTGACCGACCCGTCGCCTGCAACCACCTTCGCGCACTTGGACGCGACGGTCGTGTTGTCGCGTCAAATCGCCGAGTTGGGTATTTACCCCGCCGTCGATCCGCTCGACTCCACCAGCCGTCAGTTGGACCCGTTGGTCGTCGGCCAAGAGCACTACGACATCGCGCGCGGCGTGCAAGGCACGTTGCAACGCTACAAAGAACTGAAGGACATTATCGCGATCTTGGGTATGGACGAACTGTCGGAAGACGACCGTTTGATCGTATCCCGTGCGCGTAAG
>JAOUGF010000294.1 GCA_029857925.1 Gammaproteobacteria bacterium | reverse complement strand
AAACAACATGTCTATTCTTGGGTGCGATCGTGCTTTTGTAAGTATCGGCCTATTTTATTTGGAGTAGAACAAATAGGTCACATGTTGATGCTTACTATGTATAATATATTACTGCTCTTAGTGTGTATAGTTCAAAGAATAAGCCAAGTCAAATGCATAGCGCTGTTTTGGAAGGGGTTGCGCGCAATATTAATTTTGTACATGAGCCAGATTTGTGCTAATCCGCTATACCTGTAAATTTGCAGTCAAAACGTCCCTCAAATTAACACCAAGTTATCCCGATGGATCAATTCCGGCTCATCGACATAGCCTAAGATTTCTAAAATCTTGGTGCTGGGTTGGCGCATGATGCGGCGGGTTTCGTCGGCGGTGTAGTTGACCAGGCCGCGCGCGATTTCTTTGCCGTCGTGGCTCACGCAGGCGACGACTTCGCCGCGCTGGAAATTGCCTTCGACATGGGCGACGCCGACGGGCAGTAGGCTCTTGCCACCTTCTAGGATGACCTTCGTCGCGCCGACATCCAGCGTGACCTTGCCCTTCACTTGCAGGTGGCTGGCCAGCCATTGTTTGCGCGCGACGACGCGGTTTTGCGCGGGGCGCAGTAAGGTGCCCAGGCCAGCACCGTCCGCCAGTTTTTGCAGCACGGCGGGCGCGCGACCGGCGGCGATGACTGTCGCCGCGCCGGAGGCTGCCGCGCGTTTGGCGGCGCGCACCTTGGTCAACATGCCGCCACGGCCGAGTTCGCCGGGGCTGCCTGCGGCCCATTCTTCCAATTGCGGATCACCCGCTTGCACCTCGGGGATCAACTTGGCGTCGGGGAATTTACGCGGGTCTTTGTCGAACAGGCCTTCTTGATCGGTGAGGATGATCAGCAGATCGGCCTCGACCAGGTTGGCGACCAATGCGGCCAACGTGTCGTTGTCGCCGAATTTGATCTCGTCGGTCGCGACGGTGTCGTTTTCATTCACAACGGGGATCACGCCCAATTGCAGCAGTGTCCACAATGTGCTGCGCGCATTCAAATAACGCTGGCGATGCGCGAGGTCGTCGTGCGTCAGCAAGATTTGCGCGGTGTGCAGTTTGTGACGTTGAAAATGCGATTCCCAGGCCTGGATCAGACCCATCTGACCGACGGCGGCGGCGGCCTGCAACTCGTGCAGCGCGGCCGGGCGTTTGTTCCAATTCAGACGCACCATGCCCTCGGCGACGGCGCCGGAGGAGACCATCACGATCTCTATGCCTTGCGCGCGCAGTGCCGCGATCTGTGCCGCCCACGCGGCGATGATGTCTTGATCGAGGCCGCGACCGTTGGCGGTCAGCAGCGAGCTGCCGACCTTGACGACCCAGCGGCGGCGTTTAAGCGGAGGTTTTTCCATCATCGGTGTCCGTCGGCGGTGCGTCGTCGATGTCGATTTCTGGCTCGCTGGTCGGCAAGCGCGGCGCTAATGATTCCAGATAGGTCATGATCTTCTGCACGAGGTTCGGTGTGCCTTCGGCCTTGATCGCCGAAATGTAAAACACCGGCCCTTGCCATGCAAGTCGTTTTACGATGTCCGCGCATAGCTCGTCGCGGATGTCGGCGGGCACCAGGTCGATCTTGTTCAATACCAACCAACGCTCTTTTGCGGCCAGTTCAGGGCTGAACTTGGCAAGTTCGGCGGCGATCGCGTTTACTTCTTGCACGGGGTCAATATTGGGATCGTGCGGCACGACATCCACCAGGTGCAATAACACGCGGGTGCGCAACAGGTGACGCAGGAATTGTATACCCAAGCCCGCGCCCTCGGCGGCGCCTTCGATCAGACCGGGGATGTCGGCAACGACAAAGCTGCGGTGCAACCCGGCATAGACGACGCCCAAGTTGGGGTGCAGGGTCGTGAACGGATAATCCGCGACCTTGGGGCGCGCGGCGGAGATCGCGCGGATCAGCGTCGATTTGCCCGCGTTGGGCATGCCCAGCAGGCCGACGTCGGCGAGCAGTTTCAGTTCCAGGCGCAGGTTGCGTTTTTCGCCGGGGGAGCCGGGGGTGTTTTGGCGCGGCGCGCGATTGACCGAGCTTTTGAAGCGCACATTGCCCAGGCCATGAAACCCGCCTTGCGCGACCTTCAGCGTTTGATCGACGACGGTGAGGTCGCCCAGCAATTCTTGGGTATCTTCGTCATGCACGGCGGTGCCGACCGGCACTGGGATGTACAAATCCGCCGCGCCACGCCCGGTGCAATTGCTGCTCTGGCCGTTTTCGCCGCGCTCGGCGCGAAAGCGTCGCGAATGGCGAAAATCGGCGAGCGTGTTGAGGCCTTCGCGGGCGACCAGATAGACACTGCCGCCGTCGCCACCGTCGCCACCGTCGGGGCCGCCAAAGGGGATAAATTTTTCACGCCGAAAGCTGATGCAGCCGTTACCGCCGTCACCCGCCTCGACCTTGATGGTTGCTTCGTCTACAAATTTCATAACAACAAATCCTACACCCTAAACGCAACACGGCGCACCGACTGTGGGTCGGCGCGCCGTGCGGAACTTCAACGAGCAACTATCTCAACCGTGCTGCGCTTGCCAATACTGCGTAGTCCACGCGCGAGTGAGACAGGCGCTATAAGATCTGCGCGCGATAGGGTGTTCAGGATTGCCGCCCACCCGATCCGGGCAAGGCGGCATGTGCTGCCTACTGCGCCAACGGCCTTAGGCCGCAGGCTCGATGCTCACAGTCTTACGCTTGAGCGGGCCCTGTTGACCAAACACCACAACCCCATCCGCAGTGGCGAACAAGGTATGATCGCGACCGATGCCGATGTTGTTGCCGGGGTGGAACTGGGTGCCACGTTGACGCACGATGATGTTGCCAGCAATCACGTGTTCGCCGCCGAATTTCTTGATACCGAGTCGCTTCGAGTGGGATTCGCGACCATTGCGCGTACTACCACCCGCTTTCTTATGTGCCATGGATGTGCTCCTTAACCGGCGTTGATGCCAGTGATCTGGATTTCAGTGTAATTTTGGCGGTGACCTTGCGTCTTGCGATAGTGCTTACGCCGACGAAATTTCACGATGCGGATCTTATCGCCACGGCCATGGCTCAGCACTTCTGCCGACACCGTGCCGCCCGCGAGATAAGGCGCGCCAACCTTTACACCCTCATCGCCACCCACCATCAGCACCTTGTCGATCTTGACGGTGCTGCCGGCTTCTGCGGGCAGGGTTTCTATCTTCAGCTTTTGACCAGGGGTTACCCGGTACTGTTTGCCGCCGGTCATGATTACCGCGTACATGTCGAATTCTCCAGTTCAAACGACGACGCCCATACGAGGGCGATCTATGGAACGGCGCATTTTAGGGACTTTATGGGCGGGAGTCAAATACTGTCTACAAAAAAAGCGCAAAGCCCTGCTTGGGTTATGTGTATCGCTTTTTAAGGCGCTTGTATATAATGAAAAATTCCGACCACCGGCTTCATTAAAAAACCTATGCGCCCTGAAACCGTCGAATACCGTTCTCCTCAGGCCTATGCGCCGCCTAAGCCCGTGGCCCGCCCGCCCGAGGTGGACGTTGAGGCCGTATATCGCCTGGTGGAGTCCGAACGCGCGGCGGTGGACGTATTAATCAAGCAACGCCTCGCCTCCAACGTGGTGTTGATTAACCAGCTGGGCGATTATATCGTGAACAGTGGCGGTAAACGCCTGCGCCCCGTCTTATTATTATTATCCGCCAACGCGTTCGGCTACACCGGCCCGCACCACATCACGCTGGCCGCCGTCGTTGAGTTCATACACACCGCCACTTTGTTGCATGACGACGTCGTCGATGCCTCCGAGATGCGGCGTGGCCGCGACACCGTGAATGCGCTGTGGGGGAACGAGGCCGCAGTCTTGGTGGGCGACTTCCTGT
>JAOUGF010000293.1 GCA_029857925.1 Gammaproteobacteria bacterium | reverse complement strand
AGACGCGGCCTTCGGTAAGCAAGAGGTTTATTTGCACGAGGTCTCTATCCCGATCACGGTGAGCGGGGCGACGGGCACAGTCGCGGTGACCGCCGACTACCAAGGCTGTGCCGAGATCGGCTTTTGTTATCCGCCGCAGACGCGTAGCGTGACGGTCAGCCTGCCTGCGGGGGGTACGGCCGCCGCAGTGGGCGCGGCAGGGGCGGCGCCGGGCGCGCCTATGTCCGAACAGGATCAAATCATCGCCAAACTCGCGTCGGGCAATATATTTTTGATCATTTTGAGCTTTTTCGGCTTCGGCCTGCTGCTGTCGTTTACCCCCTGCGTGTTTCCGATGATCCCCATCCTGTCCAGCATCATCGTCGGCCAAGGCGCACAGGTCACCACGCGGCGCGCCTTTACGATGTCGTTGGTCTATGTGTTGGCGATGGCGCTTACGTACACCGGTGCGGGGGTGTTGGCGGGTCTTTTCGGCAGCAATTTGCAGGCGGCCTTCCAAAATCCGTGGATCTTGGGCAGTTTTGCGGGTGTTTTTGTGTTGCTGTCATTGTCGATGTTCGGTTTTTATGACTTGCAAATGCCCGGCGCGATTCAAAGTCGCTTGACCGAATTCAGTAATCGCCAACAAGGCGGCACGCTGATCGGTGTCGGTATCATGGGCTTTCTATCGGCCTTGATCGTCGGCCCGTGCGTGGCCGCACCGTTGGCCGGGGCGCTGATCTTTATCGGCCAAACCGGGAATGCATTGTTGGGCGGTGTGGCGTTGTTCGCATTGTCGTTGGGCATGGGCGCGCCGTTGTTGGCGATAGGCGTGTCGGCAGGCAAATTCTTGCCCAAGGCCGGTGGCTGGATGGACGCGGTGAAGGCCGTGTTCGGCGTGGTCATGTTGGGCGTCGCGATCTGGATGGTCTCGCGGGTTATCCCGGGCGCGGTCACGCTCGCATTGTGGGGTGTGTTATTAGCGGTATCGGCGATCTATATGGGCGCGTTGGAGCCGCTATTGCCCGAGGCCAACGGTTGGAAACGTCTATGGAAGGGCCTGGGCGTCGTCGGTTTGATATACGGCGCGTTGTTGCTTATAGGCGCGGCGGGTAATAGCCAAGACATGTTGCAACCGCTGCGCGGTATGCACATGACGGGCGCGACGGTCGCCGAAGGCACGGGCGTGGCGCGTGATGGCAACGAGAAATTGCTCAAGCGCATCACTACGATGGCGGAATTCGATCGCGAATCTCAGGCCGCGATGGCGGCGGGCAAACCCATGATGCTGGATTTTTACGCCGATTGGTGTGTCAGCTGTAAAGAGATCGAGAAATTCACGTTCGGCGACGCGACGGTGCAAAAGGCGCTGTCCAAGGGCGTGTTGATCCAGGCCGACATCACCGCCAACGACGACAACGCGAAGGCCTTGCAGAAACGCTTTAGCGTGGTAGGGCCGCCGAGTTTAATCTTCTTCGGGCCGGATGGAAAAGAACGCCCGCAATATCGCGTCGTAGGTTTTATGCCCGCAAAAGATTTTGCGCCGCATGTCGACCGTGCGTTTGCGCCGTGAGTATTTTTTTGTCGTCACGTTCTTTCATCCGAGATCGATCATGAACTACACGCTAAAATTTATCGCCGTCTCGTTTATCGTCGCCGGATTCGCGCTGGGCGGCTATATGTATACGCGCGCGCAACAAGGCGCCGACGCCAAACCGCTGCCGATTACCGCGTCTCCGCCGCGCCCGGACTTTGTGCTGCCCGATCTTTCCGGTGTGCGTCATCACGCGTCAGAATGGGACGGCAAGGTGTTGCTCATCAATTTTTGGGCGACCTGGTGCCCGCCGTGTCTACGCGAAATCCCGGCATTTGTCGAATTACAAAAAGACTATGGCGCGCGTGGCCTGCAAATCGTCGGAATCGCGCTGGATAACACCGATGCGGTGCGTAAATTTGTCGCCACGCACGACATGGGTTATCCGGTGTTGGTCGGTGATGGCGCCGCCAATGAGGCGTCGCTGAAGTTCGGTGATTTAGAAGGCGCGTTACCGTACACCGCGATCGTCGATCGTAAGGGCAATATCATCTACACCCACGCCGGCGAGATCAGCCGGGAACGCGTGGAGAAGGTCATCGGGCCGTTGCTGTGAGGGGCTGTGTGAATCGTAGATTCGCACGTATTCGATAGAAAATAGGGAAGTGATGATCGGAATGGCGGGGCACGTGATCGATTTGCAAAAGTTTCTATTTGTTTTGCAAGAAGATTCGCTCAGCTTTGGTAGCGCGGGCTAATGACCGCGCCCAATTTCCAGGTTCATACTTCTACGCGCATCACGAGCGATGGCAAAATTCGCGTAGATTGGCGGTAAAACGTGTATGGATGACGTTACATTGTGTACCGTGCGAGTTTATACGCTGGGACGATTCTCCCTCGTACTCCGACTAAGGCAGGTAATCTTTTCAGGCAAGACGCAAAAAAAGCCGTTTGAACTTTTAAAGGCTTTGATTTCATTAGGTGGCCGTGAAGTCAGTCAGTCACACCTAATAGATGTGTTGTGGTCCGACAGCGAAGGTGATCTCGGTAGACACAATCTCAAAGCAACGGTTTATCGGCTGCGTAAATTGCTGGAACCTGACGTGTTGCAATGGCAAGATGGCAAGCTAACCCTTGACCCCGCCCGTTGCTGGGTAGATGTTTGGGCGTTGGAGCGGCGCGTAAATCACTTGCTGCACAGCGAAGAGGAAGGGCTTGAGGCGCTTGATTCAGAATTGAATTTCATCATCGACACCTACCATGGCCCATTTCTCCAGGGTGATGACGAGCCCTATGTGCTCCACCTTCGCGAACGTGTACGCAGCAAGGTGTTACGCGTGTTGAGTCGGTCCGCCGAACGATTCAGTCAATATGGCGCCTACGCACAAGCATTGAGCGCTTATCAAAAGGGTTTGGAGATTGAGCCACTGGCGGAAACCTTTTATAGAGGTGAAATGCTGTGCTTTGTCGCGCTAGGGCGCCCAGCGGAGGCGCTGCTCGCCTATGAGCACTACCGCCAAGTTTTACATCAAGCATTAGGCATCTCTCCCTCCCCTGGTATTGCCGAATTCGCTGCCAACTTACGCGCGTCGTCTATCTGCTTGGCCATCCCCCGGCCGGAAAAGTAACCTATCCGTCACCTGTGCTCTGCTATGTTCACCACAATAGGTGGCGATCTCGTCACTCGCTGTACGAGGAGGCTCGATATGAAAATCATCCGATTAATTCCGCTTTTCGTGCTCACATTCTTGACGCTGACCTCCTGTGGCGGGGGGGGTTGCGGACGGAAGCGCTAACATTGTTACACCAACAACCAATCAACCGCCCGTTGCCAATGCCGGTATAGATCAGCGTGCGAGTTTCGGTACCGGACCGGTGACGCTCGATGGCTCTACAAGTAGCGGCACTGAAGGTGTGACGTTGACTTATGCATGGGTGATCACGACTGCGCCTACCGGCAGTACCGCGATGCTTAGCGGCGCCGCTAGTGCTAAGCCAAGTTTCACGCCCGATAAGACCGGGTTGTACATATTCCAACTCACGGTAAGCGATGGACTAGCCAGCGCGACCGACGAAGTCGAACTTGATGTGGCGGCCAATGGCGTTCCTATCGCTAAAGCCGGTCCGGATCAAGATGTCGGCTTTGGGGCGCAGGTGACGTTCGATGGATCCGCCAGCAGCGATCCAGAGCACAGGCCCCTGACCTACACTTGGATCCAAGTGCCGGGTTATGGCCCCGACGTCACGGGCGGCAGCGGGTCGCTCACGGGCGTCACCGTAAACTTTACGGCGCCCCCAACGGCCGCCACCGTGTTGTTCGATTTGCGCGTGAATGACGGTCTCGGTGACAGTTTTGCTGATCGCGTACAGGTCTATGTGCTCAAAAATCCCAGC